>CAMVNV010000018.1 GCA_947168935.1 uncultured Butyrivibrio sp.
TGATGTTCCAACTTAAAGATAAGTATCCAACTGTTTATGCCAAGATCAATGAAAGACTTGAAAATGACTGGGAAGAGACTATTGCTCTTATAGAGAAAGGAATCGAAGAGGGCAGTATCAGACCGATATCCATACCTACCCTTAAGATTATCTTTGAAGCAACCATAGAGAAATTCCTCAGTTCAGATGTTCTTATAAAGAACAACATGGAATATCAGAATGCACTTGATAATATGATTGACATACTTATGAGCGGTCTTAAAAAATAATTATTCTTATAAATAAGTTCTTGGATCTGTGATTCAAGAACTTATATATTCTAAAAATATATAAGGAAATATCTTGTATTCTAACGTAAAGGATGACTAATTATGATCATTGAGAGAAATGGATGTTTTTTACTTCAAACTAAAGGCACTTCTTATCTTTTTAATATTCTTCCGTCAGGACACCCGGAACACCTTCATTATGGGGCTTCTATAATTTCAGATAAGCAGTATGAAGCTTTTTTGAATGCGCCAACTTTTGGCGATGGTTCTGACAACGAAGAGGTTGCAGCGTATCTTATAAATATCTGCTATAGCCTTAGCGAAAAGCACCCTGCTGCAGGCGGAAATATGATCGCTTATAGTGATGAATATCCTAATGTGGCATTAGAAGATCTGCCTCTTGAAATAAGTTCTTTTGGCAAAGGAGATATCAGAGATCCTTTTGTTCTTATAACACACGAGAATGGTTCAAAGACTACAGATTTCGTATTTGAAAAGGCATCTTTAAATAGTGAGATCAAGGCGCCGGAGACACTTCCTGGATCATATGCTGACCAAGCTGACATTACTATTGGATCTTCAGTTGATCATTCAAGCCAGCTTGTTGTTACATATAAGGACAAAGAGTACGGTACAAAGCTTGAAGTTATCTATAGCGTGTATCCTGAATGCGATGTTATTACTAGAAGAGCTGTTGTAATTGCAGGCGATGAAAAGATTCATATTGACCGCATTATGAGTAATCAGATCGACTTCCATGAAAACGGTCTTGTATTCACTTCTTTCCATGGAAGATGGGCTGATGAAATGCACAGGACAGACAGCGTTTGCGATGGCGTAAGATGTGTGTCAGAGGAGATGGCGGCCGGAGAATCCGGAAGTCGTTCTAATCCTTTTGTCATGGTATCTCGTAAGGACACTAGCGAAGATAATGGCTATTGCTATGGGTTTAACCTTATTTATAGCGGCAATCATTATGAGGCACTTTCTTCAAACGGATATGACAAGAGTCGTTTTGTGAGCGGAATTTCTCCATCTACATTTGGATGGACTCTTGAAAAGGGTGAGAGATTTGAGGCTCCTGAAAGTGTGATGACTTTTGATGCACATGGTGCTAATGGTATGAGCAGACATATGCATGATTTTGTCAGAAAGCACGTTGTAAGGGGGCTTTGGAGAGATAAGAACCGTCCGATCCTTATCAACAGCTGGGAAGCTTCATATTTTAAATTTACAGAGTCAAGTCTTGTGAAGCTTGCAAAAGAAGCTGCTGGTCTTGGCATAGAGCTTTTTGTCATGGATGATGGATGGTTTGGAAAGCGCAATGATGATAAGAGTTCTCTTGGCGACTGGTATGAAAATAAGGATAAGCTTCCTAATGGATTAAAAGGTCTTTCTAAAAAGATAGATGATCTTGGCATGATGTTTGGTATATGGGTTGAGCCTGAGATGATCAACGAAGATAGTGATCTTTACAGAGCGCATCCTGACTGGGCTGTTCAGGTTCCGGGACATGTACATTCCAAGGGCAGAAATCAGATGAATCTTGATCTGACAAGAACAGATGTTCAGGATTATGTGATAGATGCTATGAAGAAGGTCTTTTCCTCAGGTAATATATCCTATGTTAAGTGGGACATGAACCGTATTTTCTCAGATTATTATTCTACTTCACTTCCTGCCGACAGACAGGATGAGTTTATGCACCGCTATTACATTGGCCTTTACCGTATTATGAAAGAGCTGACAGAGGCTTTCCCTAACATTCTCTTTGAGGGATGCTCTGCTGGTGGTAACAGGTTTGACCTTGGAATACTGTCTTATTTCCCACAGATCTGGGGGTCTGATGATACTGATGCAATATGCAGGATTGATATTCAGAGAGGCTACAGCTATGGATATCCGCAGTCTTCTATAGGAGCGCATGTTTCTGCAACACCCAATCATCAGACACTTAACAGCGTGCCTCTTGAGACCAGATTTGATGTTGCAGCATTTGGCTGCTTTGGATATGAGCTTAACCTGTGCGACATTTCTTCTTCTGAGAAAAAAGAGATCAAAGATCAGATCGAGTTTTACAAAAAATACAGACATACTCTTCAGTTTGGACACTATTACAGACTGGAAGATGGCAGATGCATAGCTGTTTCAGATGATCAAAAGCAGGCTATAGGTTTCATGCTTCAAAAAGAGAGCAGGCCTAACAGGGATGTTGTAACATTCAGGACCAAAGGCCTTGATGATGATAAAAACTATCACTTTACTAACAAATATGTTGATATAGATCTTAAGACTATGGGAAGCCTCATCAATATGTTTACTCCGATCCATATCAAGCAGGATAGTATTCTCCATAACATAGCCAACTCTATGGTCAAGGTTCAGAATGAAAAAGAGGATATGACTGCTTCTGGCGCTCTTTTGAATAATACTGGTGTCAGACTTCGTCCTAAGTTTGGATCTACAGGTTTTGATCAGGATGGAGATAAGGTCGGTATTCTCAGAACTGGTGACAGCAGACTGTATGTTATTTCAGAAATATAAATGAAATAATGATGTCATGGAACTGGATTGTCTAAACAAAAGAACGCACACAATTTGATTGCGTGTGTTTATAGAAAATTAATATGTAAGTATACCCTAATATGCTTGCTTTATTAGGTTTCATAATGTAGAATTCAACTTGACATGATAGTTAGTGATTATACGGAGGCTTTATAATATGAGTTTAAGAGATATCTTATTTGGAAGTGAAGAAGAGCTTGCAAACGCTCCTGTTAATGAAGAAGCAGAAAAGGCTGGTGCAGAAGCTGCAGCTAAGGCTATGAGCGATGAAGCTTCAGAAGATAAAAAGGAAGGCTCAGATCTTATTACAACAGATATGCTTGTAGGTGAGATCATAGCTAAGCATCCTTCAACAGCATCTTTCCTTATGGACTGCGGAATGGAATGTATTTTCTGTCCTGCATCTCAGATGGAGACTCTTGGTGAAGCATGTGCAGTACACGGAATCGATGGAGATGAGATCTGCGCAGCACTTAATGAAAAGCTCGAAGAGTATAAAGACTAAATGAAATAAATTTTCCCCTTTATAGATCGGTGATATGTGGCCAGAATTCTGGGTACATATCACACCTATAAAGGGGATTTTTCTTTGTTATTAGTTCTGAAAATCTGTGTCTTTTAAAACATAGTTATGGAGCTTACTTTCATTTGTTTCAAGGTGCTGCTGTCTGATCTGGTTTTCTGTACTTCTGACTTCAGCCCAGAATTCTTTGGCGGGCATTCGTATTCCGCCAGCTCCCAATATGATAACCTGTTCTATACCATCTGATGTTGCAACCGTAACTTTGTAGTTTTTGGAAAGCTCATGTGATGTTCTTTCAATGTACTGGTCTGCGGTCTCAGCTTCTTTTGTATATATGACATTAAGATTATGGTATTTAATGACTTTTTCGCTTCCGCCATGTACTTTATAAGCATCAAATACTAGGATGATTATTTCTCGTCTATAGCCCTGGAAGTTAGATACTATATCCATAAGCTTGTCTCTGGCTGCGTTTATATCTCTTTCTGCAAGTGATTTAAGATCCTCAGAAGCAAAGAGGATATTGTAGCCGTCTATTAGAAGATATTCTTTGTAGCTATCAGCTTTTCTCTGTGCTTTTGCATCTCTTTTTTCATCATACTTAGGATCAGATATTCCCTTTGGCTTATCTTCAGGAACTCCATATGTACGAGGTGAATCGTCATTGTTATTGTTACTTCTATTCTTGATAGGACCGTAGGTCTTTTCGAAGATTGCCATGAGTTCGTCCTGACCGGCCCTATAATCCCTCTCTTTTTCTGAAAAAGTTCTGGTATCAGGGGCGTTGTCTGACTGGGAACGCGCCTTAAATGCTGTAAGAGACTCGGTATCATACTCCATTGCAATATCGCTTGGAAGAGGCGTGTTGTCGCCTTCAGGTCTCCAGCCGGTATCTATATGCATGTAGCTTCTGACTTCATTCCATGGAATGACAGTACCTACGCCATGAGCACAGAATACAGAGCTGCATGGGTTATGAGTATCAAGTTCAGGATCGTAGGAGCTATTCGCTATGACTTCTTCAGAGTTATGGCATGGGGCATAGCCCTTTAATACGCATGTGATAGAACCTTCGCCGCTTGTATAGCTACGTACATCTTCAGCGTAGTTGCCAAGGCAGGCTGCGGGGATAGTGCCGCGTAGAACTGCCTTTCCTTCTATGTTTTCAGGTGCGCTAACTGACGCATTCATCTGTGACAGGTCAGTCATGGCTCTGCCAACGTTACCCTGAGGAACAATAAGTTCATATCTGTATACAGGCTCAAGGAGAACGGAATCTGCCATCATGAGGCCCTGACGCACAGCGCGGTAAGTGGCTTTTCTAAAGTCGCCGCCTTCGGTGTGCTTTAGGTGAGCTTTACCTGATATGAGTGTGATCTTCATATCAGTTATTTCAGATCCAGTCAGGACGCCCTTGTGCTTCTTTTCCTCAAGGTGAGTGAGAACAAGGCGCTGCCAGTTACGTGCCAGTATATCGGTAGGGCAGTTTGCCTCGAAAGTCAGACCAGTTCCGGGACCTGTTGGCTCAAGCATTAAGTGAACTTCAGCATAGTGACGCAGAGGCTCGAAATGGCCAACCCCTTCTACTGGTGCAGCAATAGTTTCTTTATATATGATACGACCGGGACCAAAGTCTATGCTCATGTTAAAACGCTCAAGCATAAGTCTTTTGAGAATTTCCATCTGAACCTGGCCCATGACACGCACATATATATCATTGGTTTCTTCAGTTCTTGAAACGCTCAGCATTGGTTCTTCTTCCTGAAGGATGAGGAGGTTTTGCCATACTTTATAAGGATCTTCATCATCAGGAAGCATGATCCTGCAGTTAAGGATCGGCTCAAGGAGTTCTTCGTGGTTGGATGCTTCAAAACCGAGGCCGTCACCGGCTCTAGTACCTGATAATCCGGCTATGGCGCAGATAGTTCCTGCCTGCGCGGTCTGTACCTGCTCAAACTTGCTTCCGGAGTAGAGTCTTATCTGGGATATCTTTTCCTCGCCGAAGATATCACGTATGGAGAGATTTCCACCTGTGATCTTGAGAAAAGAAAGTCTTGTTCCATCGTCGTCTCTTGATATCTTGTAGATTCTGGCGCCGAACTCGTCAGGATATGAATTTATTGGCGCATATTTGCAGAGATTTTCAAGAAAATCGTGAATACCTTCTCCTTTTAAGGCGCTTCCATAGTAGCATGGGAAAAGAAGCCTCTTTGAAATAAGAGAAGTTATGTCTGCATCTGTTATGGGATTACCGTTTAAATAGTTGTCTAAAAGATTGTCATCACATACAGCTATACTTTCGCTTGTAGTAGGATCAGCTGTGCCAAGTGTCATGTTAACAACTGAGCTTCCAAGGGCGTCACTTAGATGGCTTGCGATAGTGTCCATATCGCTTCCTGGCTGGTCCATCTTGTTTACAAATATAAAGGTCGGGACCTTGTAGTGGTCAAGAAGAGACCAAAGAGTCCTGACGTGTGCATTAACACCGTCAGAAGCGCTGATAACAAGGATTGCTGCATCAAGGACCTGGAGAGTGCGTTCTGTTTCAGGAGAGAAGTCTACGTGTCCAGGGGTATCCATTAGAGTTATCTTTCTATCGAAAGCTTCGAGTCTTGCCTGCTTTGAAAAAATAGTGATCCCGCGCTCTTTTTCCAGATCAAAGGTATCCAGAAAGGCATCTCCATGGTCAACTCGGCCGATGGATCTCAGTGTTCCAGCCTCAAATAAAAGCGCTTCAGATAAAGTTGTCTTGCCGGCATCAACGTGGGCAAGTATTCCTATATTAAGTATGGTAGACATATAATCTCCGTGGATGTACTTTTGTGATTTTACGTAATTAAAATGATAGCATATGTGGTGAGTGTATGCATTGAAATGATTCTTAAAAAAGAAGAAAGAAAAAATGCAAAAAAAATAGGAATGTTGTTATCAACATTCCTAAGAGTCGGAGTGACAAGACTTGAACTTGCGACCTCTACTTCCCTAAAGTAGCGCGCTAGCCAACTGCGCTACACCCCGGCACAAGTGCTATTATATAACATGGTTTTTGGAATGGCAACACCCAATTTTGAAAAATCATAAAATTATTTTATAAAAGTTTTAGCACTCTCAGCTGGACAGTGCTAATTTTTGATATATAATATACTTAACTGAGAGGAGTGAGGCAGGATGGTAATAATAAAAATTAGTGAAAAGACTGTGCAGTGCAGTATTGCTGCCCAGGAACTTCATGAGATCGGACTTACACCTGAAGCTCTATTGCATGGAGAAGAAAAAAGCATTCCTTTCATCACGCAGCTCAATCAGGAGGTTGGGCAGCAGTTGTCATATGATCCTGAGAATGAAGTCATGATGATGAGCAGGAATATTATGGCGGATGGAAGTGTTCGTATATATGCGGTCAAGATGGACAATGATGATATTCAGAGTTCAGCTGATCGTCTTCGTAGTATTGCTCAGGGAATTCTGGATTATCTTACCCAGGATAAGATTGATGCAGTAAAGGCTGAAAAGGGTCAGGAAAAGAGTGATGCTCTTAATAGGCTTGTTGAAGGAATGAATAACATGGTAGGTCGTATGTACCTTGAAGAGAGTGAAGAAGGGCAGAAGCTCATAAGCGCTCTTGAGAACATTCAAAAAGCCAGCGTTATTTCCAAGCCTGCGCTTGAATATCAGCGCTACATGGGTGAATTCAAGAATCTTGACAGCGTGATCAGATTTTCTAAGATCGCATCAGCTATGCCTATAGTTGATTCAGGGCTGTATAAGGCAGAAGATAAGTACTATCTTATGATGGGACTTCAGACTGACAGTGAAGCAGTTGTATATGAACTTCGTAAGGCAGGAATTGAGTATGCCAAGGCATTAAGTGTCAATTCTCCTGAAGAGCTTCATCTAATTGAAACTGCAGAGTGCATTATTGCTAAGGATGCAATATCACATCTGTCACAGCTGGATGCTGAGGGTAAGTAATACAATGAATAGTCTTAGTGATGTTACGGTATTTAACTTCACAGGTGTATATGAGAGCGAGGATTTCTATAAAGATATAGACAATCCTCGCTTTATTGAATGTAATAATATACAAGGAACAGATTGCCTGTGTGATGAAGAAGGCGAAAAAGAGATTAGAAGGCGGATGGATGAGTGCGGAGTTCCTCTGAAAGGCATTCATTTTATAGATAATGGCAATTATCATTACATGTCATACATTTTTGCTTCTTATATTAAGGAACCTTTTTATCTTATTTATTTTGACAACCACCCTGATATGAAACCTTCAATGTTTGGAGATATTCTTTCCTGCGGAAGCTGGGTAAAGAAAACTTTGGATACTAACACCTGTGTCAGAAAAGTCATAGCTGTCGGTGTTGATGAGAATCTGTTTAACGAAATAGATGAAAACGACAGTAAAAAAGTGACGAAGATGTCACTAAAAAGCAAGGATAATGATCCTTCTAATGTGGATAGATCAGATGACGAACCAAATATAGAGGATGATCTTATAGAAGAACTGTCCAAAGAACTATCTGACGATCTTCCTATATATATATCCATAGATAAAGATGTGCTTGATCCTGATCAGCTTATGACAAACTGGGATCAGGGAACCATGAAGTCTGAAACTCTGATTAAAATAGTAAAAAGACTACTTGAGTCAAAAAGAATTTTGGGTATAGATATCTGCGGTGAAGTGAGTTTCGATACAGATTGTGACCAGGATGCGGAGATAAGCAGGAACAATGGCTTCAACAGGGAGCTTTTAAATGTGATCATATCCTATTCTTGAAATGCAATATAGGCAAAAGCTACACGGTTAAACGATTTATAAAAAAATATCGAAAAAAGTGTTGACATAATTAGGTCAAAGGAATAATATAAAACAGTCGCGTGCAGCGAGTGCGAGACAAAATCAAATAAAGGTTTGCGGAAGTGTCGGAATTGGCAGACGAGCAAGACTAAGGATCTTGTGATGGTTACATCGTGAGGGTTCAAGTCCCTTCTTCCGCACTAAGGACCGGATAGCTAATAAGCTATCCGGTTTTTTAGTGTATACAGATGAAGTTCTTTCTTATTTATATATAGAAGAGAACCATAAGCTTGACTAAGCAGATATTATCCTCCAGGATCATGCTGGTTGTAGCCGATAAGATTGCCCTGATAATTATTTGAAAATAAAATAAAAAAAGTGTTGACAGAACGAGGCCAAAAGGATAATATAATACATGTCGCGTGCAGAGAACGCGAGGGACTAAAGCGTAGAGCACACGCTTCATGCAGGAATGGCGGAATGGCAGACGCGCATGGTTCAGGTCCATGTGATAGCAATATCATGAGGGTTCAAGTCCCTTTTCCTGCACTGTCTTATAAATATATAAGACGTGCGACGAATCGAATAGAGGTTTGCGGAAGTGTCGGAATTGGCAGACGAGCAAGACTAAGGATCTTGTGATGGTTACATCGTGAGGGTTCAAGTCCCTTCTTCCGCACTAAAGAGTATCGAGAAATCGATACTCTTTTTGTTTTTGTGCAATTTTCTTTTGCTGAGAGTTTTTTGATCTCAGGGGGCTTTGTGAATATCTTACAAAGGATTATCGTTATTTTGGAAATCTGTAAAAGTCACTACTGATGCGGGATTATTTAAAATGACCAATTCCCATTTCAAAAAATTATCGTTTTATGATGATATTTATTATGGAATCTTTTATCACCTGTGCTATAATCAAGAAGTAAAAGTGAGTGCACTTTTTACGGCGTGTGATTAGGTTAGCATAAATTTTCTAAAATACATCAAGATCGGAAACGCCGCCGACATCATTTGTTTTAACATCACAACATTTCCATAAAAATAACGTAATTACGTATTTTATTTGTTTAAAATCCATATTGTTTTTGGTTGACAGTAATACTATTATGATATATCAGAGAAACAGTGTGAGTATTCAAAAAGCAAAAGAAATGTGATAATTATGGCAGAATTGGATCTTAAAAAACTTAATAAAGCCCAGCTTCTAGAAATGATGCTTAAATTCTCAGAAGAGGCTGAAGCTGCAATCGCTCATGAAAATGAGATGCAGGAACAGTTTAACAAAGAGAAAGAGATTATTTTACAGCAGGCTTCTGATGAGCGAGAAGAACTGATGCATAAGTTTGATATAGAAAGAAATGAAATGCGTCAGAAATTTGCAGAGCAGAGAGCTGTTCAGCAGGCTGAATTTGATAAGGATATCGAAGGCCTTAAAGCTCGTCTGGATCGTGAAAAGGCCACCATGAAAGATGAGGTTGATATTGCGCTTCATAAGATAAGTAATTCGGGTAATCTTGCAGATGCGGCAGTAAGACTTAGTGACGTAATGGAGGCGGCTCAGGAATCTGCCGATATGTATGTAGAACTTATCAAGAGGCAGATCAATTCAGAATATCAGGATCTTCAGAAAGACATGGCAGCAGCAAAAAGCAGAATTGAACTTCAGGAGAAGAGATCAGCTGAAAAATGCAAAGCCATGGAAGAAGAAACAAAACGCAGATGTGCAGAACTTCTTAAAAAGGCCGAATATGTTTACAAGCATCCTGGACTTATGGCTAATATCCATTAAGACTGCGACTACGACAAAGACAACCAGGGCTAAGAAGACAGAAGATATGTAATGTTGATTGTTTTGATATATACAGGGATGGTTTATATCAGTGATAAACAAAAAGCCTACTAAAGAAAATGAAAAAGAAATTGAATTTGTAAAGCCAACTACGCAGCAGCTTCGTGATGCACTAAAACGTGAGCAGCGTAAGGATGAATATAAGAAGACCTTTGGTAAAACAATAGGTATTCTTGTTGCGGTTGCAGCTTTTTCGGTTCTTATCTCTAGTTTTTTTATCAGAGTTTGTAAGATCTCTGGAGATTCGATGTATCCTACACTCGAAACCGGTCAGATCGTAGTAGCTGTAAAAACAGATAAGTTTGAACCCGGCCAACTGGTAGCCTTTTACTATAACAACAAAGTATTGATCAAAAGAGTAATAGGATCTCCCGGTGACTGGATCAATATAGATGCAGAAGGCAATGTTACTGTAAATGGTGTGGTTTTGGATGAGCCATATCTTACAGAAAAGAGCCTTGAGCCAACAGATATAGAATTTCCATATCAGGTTCCGGAAAGTAGATATTTTGTGTTAGGGGATAACAGAAGTGTATCTATAGATAGTCGTAAGGATGAAGTGGGATGTATCTCTAAAGAACAGCTTATCGGCCATGTTCTATTCAGACTTTACCCATTTGATGTTTTTGGAATAATTACTAATAACTGATTTTTTGCCAGTGATTAGTAGTATGTGTATTTTTTGCGCTCAAAAATACAGTTTTTGATATAAAAATGACGTAAAAGTCTAAGTTTTATAGGGAAGTAAAATTAAGAGGAAACAAGGATGCAGAAAAAAGGTGAAAGTCGTGTAAGAGAGTATTTGAGCAAGAGAAAACGCTATCAGAGGTGGATTTCTGTTGTTGTAGTACTTGCCATACTCGTTGGTCTTACTACGATATACTCTTTGAATCAGGATGCTTCAGCTACAACCCAGGATGGTGCTGAGGAAGTTGGAATGGTACTTGAAAGTGAATCAGATAGCCAGGAGAATGCTTCTGAAGGACAGGATGGAGAAGCGCAGGAAACTGAAAATAATAGTTCTGAGGGATCAGCACAGGATGAAGAGTCTTATGAAGAAGAGAGCTATTCAGATTCTTCAGATGTTGAAGAAGAGAATACAGATTCAGCTGACGATTCAGCTTCTGTAGAATCTTCTGAAGATACTGAATTAGAAGATGATGAGGCTTTTGATGCGTCTACAGCAGAGGCTTCTTCTGAGGATATTAAAGAAGATGATTATGTTGCAGTAAGTATCACAGTTTCTGTAGTTGATGAAGATGGAAATGTACTTGATCAGAAATATTCTGATATTGATGTAGATGATCTTTCATTTGATTCAAACGGCGTTGCTGAAGTTGATGCTTCCTTATTTGGTAATCTTTCTATAAATAATAGTGATGATAATAAAGTTTACTATGAGTATTCAAGTAATTCTTTAAACGGAGAGTCAGTTACAGGTATCAAGAAGACTAAAGCAAAAACAGATTCTTCTTCAGCTGATTCAAGTTCAGAAACTTCTGATGAAGAGCGTTATACCTATTATTACACCAAGGATAATAGCGACTGGATCAAGATCACATCAGATGCAAAGCTCGTTCTTACATATGAAGAAAAGGGTGTTGCAGTTGATATGTCAATGTCTGTAGTAGATGAGTTTGGTGAAGAGATCGACTCTTCATATACAGATATGAAGCTGGCATCATTCACAGATGATGTTCTTACTCTTGATGATAAAGACAACGCTCCTGTTTCAAAGGTTCGTAAGGTTATCAAGACTTATAGCACATATAAGCAGTACAGCTCTGAATATATGTATGTTCATGCGACTATAGACGGAACTGTAATTAAGAATATCAAGAGAACATCACTTGATGGCAACGGCGGAGCTTATGCATATGCATATACAACAGATGGTGATACTTATACAGATATCACAGACGATGCTGTAGTAGTGCTTGAATATGCATCCAATGATTCTGACACATACAAATTTACATATGATGATGAAAACGTAATAGTTACAGCTGTATTACAGAACGCTAACGCTATTCCTGAAGATGCAGTACTTAAGGCAACAAGGATTACAGAGGGAGATGTCTTTGATTCTTATATAGAAGCATTAAATAATGCAGAAGAAGCTGAGGCAGAAGAAGACAGAATCGAGCATACAGGTGAGAATACTCTTCTTTATGATATTGCTTTTATAGTTACAGAAAAAGATGACTCAGGAAAAGAAATAGAAGTTGAGTACGAACCTGCAGAAGGCTCAGTAAAGATCACTATCGAGTTTAAGAACAATCAGCTTTCAGAAATTGGAGTTTCATCAGTTGAGGATATCGAAGTATCCCACATGATTCTTTCAGATGAAGCAAAAGAAGCAGCAGCTACAACACTTGAAGCTTCTGAATCAGCAGAAGTAAGTGACATTACTATAGAAGAAATAACAGCAGATTCAGTTGAAGCTGATGCACAGAGTGATGCTAATGAGATTGTTGAATTCGTAGCAGAAAGCTTTTCAGTATATGCAATCACAATAGGTTATTACGGTGCATATGCTAACGCTGTTGCAGTTTCTGATTATAACTACGAGAAGTCTTTAGGACAGGCATATGATTACGGCGTAGTTACTAATACATATACATGGTCTTGCGATACAGAATCCAATATAATGGCAGGCTATGTTGTTTCTTCAGAAGATATTGGAGCATCTGAAAACTATAGTAATGCCGGTGGAAATAATTATTTTGGCGACTTTAATACAAATGTAAAAAGCATAAATTTCCATCAGGCACCTGCTACTATCTATCTTGGAAATGGTGCTACTACGAAATATAACAACGGAAATCTTACGTTTACAAATGCAAACGGAACAAACGTTGTAAAGAATTCTAATATAAATGTTACATCTATTATTGATGGCATTGAAAAATATTATGAGCAGTATGAAGGACTGGGCAGTTCCTTTGAAGCAAGATATAGAGACCTTGGTGGTACAACTATTGATCTTAGAAATCTTCCGGATGGAACATATGTAGTTACTTATACCGGAGATAACATTCATATTGATGATGAGAATCTCAGTATTTATTTAAATGAAGGACAGCATCTGATCCTGAACTGTACATCATCAAATCTTAAGATTGGAACATACTATCTTAATGGACAGTGTTCTTCAACATATGTTGCAAATACTGATGCATCAAAGGACTGGCTTACAACAGCAGTTATCTTTAATGTAATTAATGCTAAGAATCTTGTTATATCTGATACATGCGGTACATTTATAGCTCCTAATTCAGATGTTTCAACAGGTGCAGTAAATGCCGGTGTTGTAGTTGCAAACAGCATCAAGTCTGGAAATGAATGGCATTATCATAATCATGATCTTCCATCTAATGACAAGCCACAGGGAGGAACACTTCGTATCCACAAGATGGTAGTCAATGATTTCGGATCTGATTTTGTAAGAGATAAGACAAAGACAGCCCTCCTGAAGCAGGTTACTTTCAGATTAACAAACCAGTCTGATAAAACTTATATAGTATTCACTGGATTTGTATCTGGTCAGACAGATGTTACATATGAAGCCGACGGCAGGACTATAAAAGGCAGAGCTGTTGAATATGACAGATATGGTAATCTGACAGGCAATAAATATGATGTTACTTATAACAACAGCGCTCAGTGGACTATCTCAGATATTCCTACAGGAACTTATGTTGTAGATGAAGTAGCAGATGGACTTACACTTGGATATAACGTAGTAGGTAACTACTATTACGCTATCACAGATTCAGGTCTTAGCCGTGTTACTAAGTATGCTGTAACTACAGATGCTAATACTGGTATGAATTACTACGGAACCGGTGGTGAGAATCTTAGAGAAGTATTCTCAATAGACGTAAGCGGCGGTAATCCTAATAATCTGTATAACGTAGGTCAGTCAGTTACAGTAACAGATGATTACTCACAGACCAAGACAGTTCAGGTTTGTAACTACTATTCAACTCCTGCAGCGCCTCTTGAGATAACAAAGAGCTTCTCCGGCGGAACATGGGAAGACGACATGGTTTTCTCATTCAAGCTCGAGGGTGTTAGTGCTACTAATACAGTTCTTTCAGATGGAACAGCAGTATCTTCTGTAGCAGTACCAATGCCTGATGCTTCTTCAGTAACAGGCGAAGGAGTTTCAGCAGTACTGAACGGTGATAACACATATGTTTTATCTATAAGAAACAGCGCAGCTACAAAGAATGAAGACGGATCTTATACAGCTAAAGCTTCATTTGGAAATATCAGCTATGTATATGAAGGAACTTATACATACAAGATCACAGAGGTTCAGTCAGGTGCGAACGGAGTAATCTACGATACAAATGTTTACTATGCAACAGTAGTTGTATCCAAGCAGTATACAACGTTCTCAAAGGAGTATTCTACTTGGGTTAACTATCCTGATGGAGCAAATATTGGCGCCTTTAGTAGTAACGACAAAGATAATAAATCAATCACTAAGACAGAAGACTTCTTCTACCTGGGAGCTGATGTTGCATATACATCAGAATCAGGAGAAGTAGTTGCCAAGTGTTCTGTAAGACTTAATTCAGGACTTAATACAGCAAATCCTGTATCTAATCCTTACATTATTACTTACGAGTCATCTTATAACCAGAATGGAATCGTATTCGTAAATGGATACGCTGCTATCAAGGTTGTAAAGACTGCAGGAATAGAAGGAACTATTGCAAGTGGAACAGAGTTCTCATTCCGCGTATATGACTCCGAAGGAAGAGCATTAAAGGTATACGGTTATTCTGTTGATGCAAACGGAAATGTAACAAAGTATACAGCTACTAAAGATCGTAACATTGTACAGGTAGGCGGTTATGTAGTAATTACAGCTTATAAGTCAGGCGAAGACGGAAATGGAAATGAGATAATCTCAAGTCTTGTTCCAGGAGCTTCTTATAAGATTGTCGAGCTTAATTCCAATGAAGGAGATAAGATCGATGGTGCGCCTGAAGGCTACAGCGTAAGCTATTTTGTAACAGCCGAAGGAAACGATACAGCGGTTGAAGGTAATACAGTAGTACTTGGAAGCGGTCTTACTACAGTTAATATCGTTAACTCAAGACTGGCAAAACTTACAGTTCAGAAGACATGGCTTGATTCTTCTGGTGCAGATGATTCTGCAAACCATACTTACCTTGATCTGAATCTGTACAGAAAAACTCAGGAAGAGACTGAATGGACTCTGGTTCAGACAGTACAGCTTACAAGTACAAATGGCTGGATCTACGCATTTGAAGATCTTGCTCCGTTTGATGCAAGCGGCAACGCTTATCAATATAGAATCGCTGAAGATGATAGTTATTATTCACTATACAGCGTTACATATTCATATGTTGATGCAAATGGTAATACGACCACAGCGCAGGGAAGTCCGGATTATACAATGACTCTGGATGGAAATACATATGATTACGGTAGTCTTACTATTACCAATATGTCGCTTGTGAATAACCTTCTTCCTTCAACAGGAGGCATCGGAACAACAGTATTCCGTATTATTGGCGGACTATTAGTACTTGCAGCAATTGCATTCTTTATTATGAAAAGAAGCAAAAAATCATAGCTCAAACACAAAATGCAAAAATATTTTAAAATATGAGTATTTGTACGATGGGTCAAATGATACACTATGGCATATTATCGTGTTTAAATTCACGATTTATGAATAAGCAAAAAAGAAAAACAGCTAAAAACATCATTAAAACACATTTTATCTGACACCGGGTAAGTCTTACTAATTAGAGAAGGCCAGGGGAACAGGGAAAAGGAGAAAGAAATGAAGAGATTCAAGGCACTATTAACTGGAATTCTGACAGCTACACTTCTTAGCGTAACAGCTGCAGGTTCTATCACAGCTAACGCTGAAGGCGCTACACAGGGAAGTATCACAATAACAGGAACAACTGCAGGTGAAACATACACTGCATATGAAGTACTTGAGTACACCGCTGTTGATGAAACACTTAATGCTAGTGGTAAATTCACAGATACTCATGGTACATATAAAGTAACAAGCGAATGGGTAGAGTTTTTCACAAGCAGTGAATATAACCTTAGCTCTTACATTACAAAATATAATGAAGATTACTATGTAACAGGCGTTGGCGATAATGACAGTGCAAGTGCACTTGCTATTGCTATTCAGACAGGAAGCATTAAATACATCGCTTCTCATCAGAATTTAACTGTTGCCGGATCAGTGGTTGCAGCTGAGAATTCAGATTCTGCAACAATTTCAAACCTTCCTTATGGTTATTATGTAATTGATTCATCTCTTGGTGCTGTTAACAGTACAGGTCTTACAACACCTTCAGTTTTAGTAGAAGAGAAGAACTCAGAAACACCTGCTCCAGAGAAGAAGGTTCAGGAGAACTCTAGAGCTTCAGAGACTTTCAGCATTGATGAAAGCAATGGATGGGGTGAGTGGAACGATGGTCAGATTGGTGACACAGTAACATTCAAGACAAAGGTTACAATTCTTCCAAAGACAACAAACGTAGTACTTCACGATACTATGGATGCATCTCTTAAATACAATGCTGATGTAGTAGTTTACTATGCAGAAGATGCTGCAGGTAACAATGTTACAGATGCAGTTAAGAACATCGCAGTTTGTGCACCAGAAGGAAATGGATTCACAGTTTCTTTCGATGCAAAGTATACAGAAGCTCTTACAGATAATGTTTATGTAACAGTTGTTTATACAGCTAATATCACAGAAGATGCAGGAGTTAATGTTGGTCATATGAATGAGACATATGTTTCATTTGGTAACGGTGGTAAGACTAGCTACAGCCGCACATACACATATACATATGACCTTAACATCGTTAAGCAGGATGGCAATGGCCAGACTCTTAATGATACACACTTCAGCCTTCTTGCAGGCGACCATGAGACAGTGCTTAAGGTTGTTAAGAATTCTGAGGGCGTTTACACTTTAGCTGCTGATCAGAATGCCGATAATGTTACTGAGGATATTGTTACTTCTGAAGAAGGAAGAATCCAGATCAAAGGTCTTGACACAGGTGTTTACTACCTTCGTGAGACACAGGCTAAGGCTGGATACAACATGCTTACAGATGATATCAAGATCTCTATCGCTGGAACAGTAACAGATGAAACAAGCCACGCAGCTATTGGAACTCTCACAGCTACATACGGCGAAGATGATGCTGCTGTGATCGGTAAAGTTTCTGTAAATAATAACGTTCTTTACGTAGTAAATACAACAGGTGCTTACCTTCCTTCAACAGGTGGTGTTGGTACAACAATGTTCTACCTTGTTGGTGGCGTACTTATCCTTTCAGCAGTAGCTGCTTTCATCGTAAAGAGAAAGATGGCTGCATAATAGAAGCAGTTTTGTTAATTGATTCAAACGGCCTATGACCGTTATCTCCATTGCCTGTCACAGGGCGATGGAGAACTAGGCAAAAGAGGTAGCGAATGATTAATAATATAAAAAAACATTTTTCTACAGTTTTTTTCGCTGCAGTTCTTATTGTCGGATTATGTATTTTTTTATATCCATCAGTTAGTAATTACATCAATGGCTTGCAGCAGTCCAAAGCTATAGCAGATTATAATGTGGCATTGGAAAGCCTGACACCTGAAGATTATTCAGCTTTCTGGGACACAGCGATAGCTTACAACGAAAAGATAGCATCAGGTGTAATGGATTTTAATCTTACTGATGAAGAAATGAAGGAATACAACAATATTCTCGACCCTACAGGAACAGGTATTATAGGTTATCTTGAAATAGAAAATATTGGAGTATACCTTCCTATTTACCATGGTGTAGAAGAGACAGTTCTTTCTGTCGGAATCGGACACCTGCCGGGAACATCTTTTCCTACAGGGACGCTATCAACTCATACAGTTCTTTCAGGGCACAGAGGCCTGCCATCTTCTGAGCTTTTGACCAACCTTGATCAGATGATAGAAGGAGACACATTCCTTTTGCATGTAATGGATCAGGTATTTGCGTATGAAGTTGATTCAATAAATATAGTCCTTCCTAATGAGACCGAAGGTCTCTATGTATATGATGGAGAGGATTATGTAACCCTTGTTACGTGTACACCTTACGGCGTTAACACACATCGTCTTCTTGTTAGAGGAAAAAGGGTTGAATATGATGCAGAGTCAAGACTCATAATTACAGCTGATGCGACTCCATACAGTACACTTACTGTTTCGATATTTATAGCTGTACCGATTCTTGTGATCATATTTATTATATTTATGATAAGGACATCAAAAAGGTTTAAGTGATTTGAGGGTAAGTTTGAAAGCGAAACACTTTCAAACCCGAATTGGTGTCGCGAGCGCCACCAATATCGAACCATTAGTCACTCGTTTTACTCGCGACATGAGGTTAAATATGGAAAAGAAGTACAAAGTTATCAAAAGAATAATCAGGTTGGTAGTGACACTGTTCATTATAATGACCATATTCGCTGATAAGGCTAGCATCTCAGAAGCCAGAAACAGGATTGATACATCCAAAAAGGGTACACTGAGATTATCTTACAACTGCGATGTTACAGAAGATAATGTTAATAATCCTACACCTATAAAGGGAGTTAACATACATCTTTATCGTATTGCTTCTGTAAATGCGGCAGGAGAGTTTGAGTGGCTTATGCCCTATGCTGAGATTGCTGAAGTTAAAGCTACTGATGTCAACAGCATTTCATCTGCAGACACATGGAACAGTCTTATTAATCCTGTAAAGACATACATATATACAAATGGCACTAGTGAAGATGCTCATGGATCATCAGATGCTGAAGGCATTGCTACCATCAGTGGTCTGGAGCTTGGAGTTTACCTTGTAGTAAGTGATACACTTGAAGACAACTCTAACGACTGTACTTACACATTCACACCTTTTTTTACTTCAATACCTACAATTGATCCTGAAACAGATACATGGGTATATGATAACGGAGAAGAATACGTAGTTGATGTAACTGCAAAGTGTGAATACTATTTTAACCCTCGTATGGTTGAATACAATCTTTACAAAAACTGGATAGATAATGACGCTACACGCCCATCATCTATTGTAGTTAAGATATATCTGGATGGAGAACTGTATGAGACAGTAACTCTTTCTGCATCAAATAACTGGCATTATTCATGGTCATATAGAGAAGGCCATAGCTGGACAGTATCAGAAACAGTACCATCAGGATATTCAGTATCCTATAGCATAAGCGGCAGCGTGTTTACAATGACCAATACAGGCAATGAGACTCCTCCGGAGACACCGAACGAGCCTGAAGAACCTCCAACACCTGATAATCCGGCAGAAGAGGTACTTGGTGCAGTAAGACTTGCCATTACAGAAGATGACACACCTGAGGTTTTGGGAGCAACGAGACTTCCTCAGACGGGTCAGCTTTGGTGGCCGGTATTCGTACTTGCCCTTATTGGAATCGGATTCTTTGCTGCAGGATTTATTAGTGACAGAAAAAGAGCTTAAGGCATAAAATAATATTTGGAAAACAATTATAATATAGCGGGAAGGAGCGGGGATGCTTTCTTCTCGCTGTTTTCATTTAACCCAATATTTTCATATGGACAATGAGGTTTGTTATGAAGATTACAAAAGGAAAAATAATGAAGGCAATTGGACTTGTATCATAGGTGCAATGGCCTTTGTGGTAAGAAACTATATAGAAAACTCTGAGGCAGGTAATCTTGCTGATTCATACATGTCTTCTATTAAAGATCAGATCCCAGATTATGAAGATAAGATAGAAGTACCAAGCGAAGGCGAGATGCCCGCTATAGATGTAGATGGTCAAAGCTTTATTGCGATAGTTTCTATCCCTGCACTTGATCTTGAACTCCCTGTTCAAAGAGACTGGTCATCTCTTAATGCCAAAGCATCGCCATGCCGTTACAAAGGCTCAGTATATGAGAATAACCTTATAATTGCAGGACATAACTATGACAGACATTTTGGACGACTCAAGAATCTTGTAAGTGGCGATACCATAATAGTTACAGATGTTAATGGCCTTAGCTTTTACTATACAGTTACCTATACGCAGATACTCGATACTTATGATGTTGAAGCTATGGACGAAGGAGACTGGGACCTTACTGTATTTACATGTACCATAGGTGGATCAAGCCGAGTAACAGTTAGATGTGAATTTACAGGACAGGTTGTCCAGTCAGATAAAACCTTATTTGAATAAGTAGTGAATAAGTTAAAAATACTAGTCAAAGTGTTTGACATTATGTGGTATACTTAATCTGTTGCAATATGTTTTATAAGGGCGGAATTTTGTTTAAAAGGAGCGAGATTATGGCAGAGAATAAGACAAGCGACAAGATTAAGAAGATAAAAGACTCCTTGACTGAAGTGGCTCAGGACATATCTGAACAGGCTAAACCTGTGATAAGTGATATTAAGGATGCCACCATGCCGATGATAGAGAATGCACGTAAAAATGCTGAACCTTATGTAGAGAACTTAAGGTCCAAAGCACAGCCATTTATTGACGACACAATGAAGAAGGCTGATCCCTACATCAAGAAAGCTAAAAAGGCAGCTGAGCCAGCAGCTAAAAGCTTGAAAGAAAGCTCTGAAAAGGCTAGAAAAGCAGCAAAATTTGTTAGTGATGATATAACTCGTCAGGTCATGAAGAAGAATGAAAAAGACGAAGTTTATATCCAGTACAAAAATATAGAAGTTCGCACAACAGATATCCTTGAAAAAGCAAGAGAGCATTATGTTGCAAGCGGGCATAAACTTACCGATATACAGGAAGTACAGGTATATGTAAAGCCTGAAGACAATAAAGTGTACTATGTTGTCAACCACAAGGATATCGGTAAATTCGATCTGTAAAAAGACATCTAAGGATAACGGATAATGGATGACAATATTCAGGATGTAAGACCAATACCCAAGCATACATTTTTTAACTTTAATCATTACAATTATGGTGAAGCCTTTTTTGGCAGCTTCAAAGGAATGAGATACAGACTGGCAAGAAATCCTCTTGCTAACGTTATCTTTATTCCTGTGGATCAAAGAGGCGAAGCTAAGCTTGTAGCTACTGTATGGCCTGAACCTTATGCATACGGTCAGACTGATCCATCCAAAATGACATCATGTGAGTTTGAATTCAGTGAAGATGGATTTGATCAGGCAGTTTCATGGTTCAATGATCAATATGAACAGCGTATTGATGAGTGGAACTCAGATCATAATGTTCTTAGCTGATTCCACGGAATGGAGTTTATTTGAAAATACGTGAAAATCTTGAAAAGCGTGAAGAACAGACGCTGAGTCCTTATGCAGTTCTTAGTAGTAGATCAAAAGGACGTGACAGAGACGAAGAGCTATGTGATATCAGACCATGCTTTCAAAGAGACAGAG
The DNA here is from genome assembly GCA_947168935.1 of uncultured Butyrivibrio sp. Taxonomy (GTDB): domain Bacteria; phylum Bacillota; class Clostridia; order Lachnospirales; family Lachnospiraceae; genus Butyrivibrio. The sequence continues at coordinate 21,475 of CAMVNV010000018.1, forward strand.
ACAGGATTCTCTATTCCAAGTCTTTTAGAAGACTAAAGGATAAGACCCAGGTCTTCCTTACACCTGATGGCGATCATTACAGGACAAGGATGACTCATACTCTTGAAGTTGCGCAGAATGCGCGTACACTTGCAAGAGCTCTTAGGTTAAACGAGGATTTATGCGAAGCTATAGCACTTGGTCATGATCTTGGACATACTCCATTTGGTCATGCCGGTGAGAGAGCCTTAAATGCTGTGAGTCCATACGGATTCAGACACAACGAGCAGAGCCTCAGACTTGTTACCATGCTTGAAAAAGAAGGTAAAGGTTTAAATCTGACTTGGGAAGTCAGAGATGGAATCATAAATCACGAAATGGAGCTTACACCTGCCACTTTGGAAGGCAGAGTAGTAAGACTTTCCGATAAGATCGCCTACATCCATCATGATATGGATGATGCTATAAGAGGCGGCATTCTATGTCCTGACGACGTACCTGAAGAGATCAGTAAGGTCGTTGGCAAGACTAATGGAGAATGGCTGGATACCTTTATCCACGATATTGTAGAGAACAGCACTGACAAGGATGATATCAGAATGTCAGATGATGTCTACAATGCAATGCTTGAATTACGTAAGTTCATGTTTGCAAGAGTCTATACCAACCCCGTTGCCAAAGGGGAAGAGGGCAAAGCGGTTGATCTTGTTAAAACATTATATGACTATTATCTGCACCACGAAGACAGATTCCCGGGATATTTGAAGAATCTTTTGGAACAGGGTGAGCCCATTGAAAAAGTCACCTGCGATTATGTCAGCTCCATGACTGATCGTTTTGCAATAGCGCGTTATGAGGAGTTGTTCATTCCAAAATCGTGGTCGGTTTACTAGTTTGTCCCCAATGGTCTAGACATGAGGTAAATAATGCAGTTCACACCCGAGTTGATTGAAGAAATCCGATCTCGTAACGATATAGTGGATGTGATAGGACAGTATGTCCATCTCGAGAAAAAAGGCTCGAACTACATGGGGCTGTGCCCTTTCCATAATGAGAAATCGCCTTCTTTTTCCGTATCACAGAGTAAGCAGATGTATCATTGTTTTGGCTGCGGCGTTGGAGGAGACGTTTTCAGCTTCCTTCAAAGATATAACAGCCTGACTTTTCCTGAAGCTGTTAAAGAACTTGCAGACAGAGCAGGAGTTGCCTTATCGGCAGCAGATGATACAGAAGAAGCTAGAAAAGAACGATCTAAAAGGCAGCTGATCTATGATGTAAATAAAGAGGCTGCAAAGTATTACTTTTTCGAACTCAGAGGCAAGGGTGGAAAAGCAGGATCAGATTATTTTCAGGGCCGCATGTTAAGTAACGAGACAATGCAGAAATTTGGCCTTGGATATGCACCTGTCGGATCAAATATGCTGGTTAATTACCTTAGGAAAAAAGGTTATTCAGATGAGATCATGATCCTTGCAGGACTTGCTGCACATGATGAAAAGAGAGGAACACATGACATTTTCTGGAACAGAGTCATGTTTCCAATATTCGATATAAATAACAGGGTAATAGGTTTTGGGGGACGTGTTCTTGGAGATGCAAAACCCAAATATGTAAATACAAATGATACGCCTATTTTCAACAAGAGAAGAAATCTTTATGGTCTCTCTTTTGCCAAGAATTCCAAAGCAGGGCGTTTCATTTTGTGCGAAGGCTACATGGATGTAATAGCCATGCATCAGGCAGGCTTTACTGAGGCAGTTGCCTCTCTTGGAACAGCTTTTACAGCAGAACAGGCCCAGCTGATCAAACGATATACACCGGAAGTTATTCTTTCCTATGACAGCGATGGCCCTGGAGTTAAAGCTGAGCTTCGTGCGATCCAGATCCTAAAAGAAGCCGGACTTCGTGGTAAAGCTCTTAACCTTGAGCCTTACAAAGATCCAGATGAATTCATCAAAAACGAAGGCGCAGATGCTTTTGAAAGACGACTTCGAGACGCTGAGAATACCTTTTTTTTCGAGATACGGATCATGGAACGGGATTTTGATATGACCGATCCTGCTGGTAAAACAGCTTACTATAGAGCCGTAGCAAGGCGTCTTTGTGAATTCGAAGAAAGCCTTGAAAGAGAAAATTATATACAGGCAACAGCTGCAAAACTCGCTATACCGGTTAATGACTTGAAGAACCTTGTAGTATCCGTAGCTTCAGAGGGTGTAGCAAGAGGGCAGTCCAAACAAGATATTAAGGCCCATCAGAATCAAAGAAAGAGGGATCCGATGGACAACGTCCTGAGGCCTCAACGAGTGTTGCTCACATGGATTGCTGATGAACCTGATATATATAAAATAGTAAAAAAATATATTAGCCCTGACGATTTTACTGATGAATTATATCGCAAAGTCGCTCAGAAAATGTATGAAGGTCTTGATGCCGGAAGGTTCCTGGCTGCAACCATCATCTCTCTTTTTCCTGATGATGAAGAGCAGCAGTCCAAGGTATCTGAGATTTTCAACACCAATCTGGTTCGAATAGAGACCAGGGAGGAAAAAGAGAAAGCTCTGCACGATATCATTTATGATATCCGCAGGATGTCTTATGAAAAGCAGAAAAGTGAGATACAGCTGGGAGATGCAAACGCGCTCAAAACAATTGTAGACAGCAAAAAGAAGCTGGAAGAACTGGCGCACAGTCGCATTGAACTTGACTGAAGATCACACGATACGGATTTTTCAATCGGTGCATATTTGCCCCAAGGGAGGAAAAAATGAGTACCAGTAAGAAGACGCAGAGTGATGACAAAAAAGAAGCTAAGAGCAAGACCTTGGCGGAAAAATCAAAGGCAGTATCAAAAACAGCATCAAAGGCAGAAAAAGCTAAGACTGAAAAGTCTAAGACTGATAAGTCAAAGACTGAGAAGGCTAAGACAGAAAAGGCTAAAACTGAAAAGACTAAGACAGAAAAAGGCAAAGCAGCTACAACAAAGGCTGCTGATAAGCCTGTAAAAAAATCGACCGAAAAGGACGAAAAAACTAAAACACAGAAGAAGGAAGTAAAAGGCAAAGTGAGTCAGACTAAGGCAACAAAAGAAGAAAAAGAAGTTAAAGAAACAAAAGCTACTACAAAAGCTAAAACTTCTGCAAAGAAAGCTGCAGACAAAGTTGAAGATAAAGAGGTAAAGGCTGCAAAAGCACCAAAGGCTCCTAAAGCAGAAAAGCCTGCAAAAGCAGCAAAGACAAAGGCAGAGCCAGTAGAAAAAGAAAGCCAGGCATCTGGAGAACTTGATGAGGATGCTCAGGAGAAATTCAAATTAAAGCTCAAAGAACTCCTTTCTCTTGCTAAGAAGAAAAAGAACGTTCTTGAGTATGACGAAATAAGTGATCAGCTTTCAGAACTTAATCTTAATGAAGATCAGCTTGACAGCGTACTTGAAGTACTTGAAAAGTCAGGCATTGACGTTCTTCGTATGTCTGAGGATGTGGATGATATCCCTGTTGATGACGAGGATATCGACCTTGACGATGAAGAAGAAGTCGATATGGAGAATATCGACCTTTCAGTTCCGGACGGTGTAAGTATTGAAGATCCTGTTCGTATGTACCTTAAGGAGATCGGTAAGGTACCGCTTCTTAATGCTGACCAGGAGATAGTTCTTGCTCAGGATATGGAAAATGGTATGCTTGCTGAGCGCGTTCTTAAAGCACAGGACCGCGACGCTTTAGACCTTAAGGATGATGAGAAGGCTCTTATCGAAGGTAAGTCAGATGCTGAACTTCAGGAACTCATCGATCTTGGTAATGATGCTAAGAACAAGCTTGCAGAAGCTAACCTTCGTCTTGTTGTATCAATTGCAAAGAGATATGTTGGCCGTGGAATGCTTTTCCTTGATCTTATTCAGGAAGGTAACCTGGGTCTTATCAAGGCTGTAGAGAAGTTCGATTTCCGTAAAGGATTCAAGTTCTCAACATACGCAACATGGTGGATCAGACAGGCTATTACAAGAGCTATCGCTGATCAGGCTAGAACAATTCGTATTCCTGTTCATATGGTTGAGACAATCAACAAGCTCATCCGTATCAGCAGACAGCTTCTTCAGGAACTTGGTCGTGAGCCACTTCCAGAAGAGATCGCTAAAGAGATGAACATGCCTGTAGAAAGAGTTCGTGAGATCCTCAAGATCTCTCAGGAACCTGTATCACTTGAGACACCTATCGGTGAAGAGGAAGATTCACATCTTGGTGATTTCATTCAGGATGATAATGTTCCTGTACCTGCTGATGCAGCAGCATTCACACTTCTCAAGGAACAGCTTGTAGAAGTACTCGGAACTCTTACAGAGCGTGAGCAGAAGGTTCTCCGTCTCAGATTTGGTCTTGATGATGGAAGAGCAAGAACTCTTGAAGAAGTAGGTAAAGAGTTCAACGTAACACGTGAGCGTATCCGTCAGATCGAGGCAAAAGCACTGCGTAAACTTCGTCATCCCAGCAGAAGCCGCAAGTTAAAGGATTACCTCGACTAATGAAAGAATGGTTTAATGCTTATGTACACCAGCCGGCATTTAAAAAGAAGCTGTTGGTAATGCTACTTGGTGTTCTGTGTATGGGTGTATTCCTGTCATTTCTCATTGAAGTTAACATGGGAACAGATCCTTGCACATTTATGAATGTTGCGATCTCCGAGAAATTTGGGATACTTTTTGGAACATGGCAGCTTATATTAAATGCATTTTTATTTATAGTAGTTATAATATTTGACATCAAAAAGATCGGACCTGGAACATTTGCAAATATGGTATTCATAGGTTATATCTCAGATTTTTGCAGATTAGTCTTATGGCCCAGACTTTTGCCAAAAGATGTATTTATTTCATTTCCGGCAAGAGGGATCATATTTGCTATTGCAATAGTATGTTTTGTAATAGGCGCATCATTTTATATGAATGCTGACATGGGAGTTTCTCCTTATGATGCATTTCCTGTTATTATTCATGACAGGCTGTTAAAAAACATTTCCTTCAAGTACGTAAGGATGGGTTACGACTTTTTGGTTATCATAGTAGGTTGTATTTTTGGTGGAAAGCCAAACATTGGTATTATAGTAATGGCCCTTCTTTTAGGACCAATTATTACCTTTGTTGGTAAGAAACTGGCACCATACCTTAAATGATATAAAGCAAAATTTAAGCCTTCGAGAGACGAAATAGTCAATCGAAGGCTTTTTTTGTTCTTGTTTTTTTATCCAACTGGATGCATTTCAATATCAGAAGGAAGCTTGGTCCCTACTGTATCCATGATCTCCATGACTCTGCAAAGACCTGCATACACATCGGCTCTTGTTATTGCGCAGCCGCCATCGGTAATATCATTTGTATCAAAACCTGCAGGATCAACATACACAGCATCAGGCGGTACGATTCCATCAACAACAGCCCTGTGAAGGCATTCTGATAATCCAAGGTCAGGTCTTCTTAATACTTCATGCTCCATACCACGCTCACACAGACTTGCAAATTCTGCATAAGTAAGAGGATCGTCTGGCCTGAACAGATCATTTGGAGTAGTTCTTTCATCAATGAGATTTTCCTGAACACAGGTCTCGATAAAAGATGAATCCCATTCATATCTGCCTATATCAATGTATCTTCCGTGATAAGGACGCCTTCCCTCAATGCGAAGAGCTTTGAATAAAACCATAAGTACCTGGGCTCTTGGCATGGTCTGCATAGGATGCAGGTACATGATACAAGGATCAAGAATACCTCCCTTGAAGGCTTTTACGATCCTGTTATATTGCGGAATATCCTGGATATCTACATAAGGAATGTTGATATCAAAAATACTGCTTTCTTCAGGCTCCTTTGGAAGCTCCGTAATATCTGTATCTGGTGTCCGAGGATCTGGAATAGTGGAAGAAATCCAGTCGCATAAAGGCTCTATGTTTTTGTTTTTGATCTCATTAGCAACCATACTTGCAATAAGGGAAGCACCATAATCATTAGTATGAGTTGTATCTGTAAAGTAATCAGTTGCAGTATCTCCAAGCTTGATCCATTTGCTAAAAGTAAGAGTATGAAGATCTATAAAAGGAACATCAAGCTCTTCAGCAGCCTGCTTAGCAGCAAGAGCGTGAGTTTTTAAAAGAGAACACTTTTTTCCTGTCTCTTCATCGGTAAAAGGAATACGGCTTATAGGTGAACATATAACAGGATATGCACCAAAATCGCGTATTTTTTTGATATACCATCTTAAATTATTGATGTATCCGCCAAATGCTGCAAGATTACGGCGCTTTTGATCGTTATGGCCGAACTGAAGCATGAAAACATCACCGGGATGAATTGCTTTAGCAAGGATATCCCAGTGTCCGTCATCTCTGAAACAATTGGTTGTAAGACCGGAATGAGCATAATTGCATACTGAAATATCATCAAAATACTGAGCAATGAACTGAGCCCAGCCGCCGCCACTGCCGTATGGATAGTAAGGTGCAAGTGCATTCTGATCAGTGAGAGTAGAATCACCTGCAACATACACTACAGGTACCTGCTTTTGATTGATGATAATTTCAGAAATTCCAGCATTTTCACCTGAAACGCTGATATATATTGCTTTTTCCATGCAAGGTACGGAAGTCAGAGCCGGGATATAAGGAGTAACATTAACATGGAAAGTCTTGGAATAGGTTTCATCTGAGTCTACACTGATCCCTGAAGCTATAAGATTTCTTCTACCGGCAAAGATATACATGTTGCTGATATCACCATTGTCAGCAGTAACCTTAACAGTGACTTCATAGGTTCCAAAACCAGGGACTAAGGATTTGAAGATAATAACATCCCTTGGATGGTTTATATATAAACCTTTATCTGATGCAGTCACGATGTCGTCAGGGGCAATTCTATATGATTTTCTCAGATTCCATCCGCCTGCATACAATGACCTTTCAGAGGCTGTATTACCTATAGGACTTCTAAGATCAACAAATCCGTAACCTAAGGATTTATCAAAAAAAGAAGTGTCAGAAATCTGATTTTCTCCGGAACCAAAGCTGTAGGATGCAACTAACACAGGATAACCCTCCTTAGCCGTTTAAGCTGCTTTGAAAACTAAAAAGCTTATATAGAATATTTTTCGGATATATTAAAGAAATAATGAATACACAATCCATCCTTTTATAATATTATAGGATGTAATTAGTACTTGTTCAGAAATACAAGGATGTATTTCTAAGTACCATTATAGGATGTAATTAGTATTCCTAAGTACCATTATAAAATAATAGGCGGAATAATCCAATTTTCTATATGTGAAAATAACGCAAAAATGACCACGTACACATATTTAGGAAAAGAAAAATATCATTTTTGAGTGAAAATCTAGTTGAAGGATGGAAACTTAAATGGTAGGATAAGTTTACTATGCCGTTAATATTCGTTTCCAAATTGCGTATAAGTTAGAAAGGAAATAACAATGAGTGACAGATCATTTGAAATCTTAGAAACCAAAGAGCGTGTCATTGCAGATAACGATGCAGAGGCAGCAAAGGTAAGAGAGCTTCTTGCACAGCATAAGATATTTCTTGTAAACCTTATGGCATCTCCAGGAGCTGGCAAGACAACAACTCTTGTTCGCACAATAAACGCTCTTAAAGATAAATACCGCATCGGAGTTATGGAAGCAGATGTAGATAGTGATGTTGATTCAAGAACAGTAGCTGATGCTGGTGCTAAGGTTATTCAGCTTCACACAGGCGGAAGCTGCCACATGGATGCAGACATGACAAGAAGAGGACTTGAAGGACTTGGACTTGATGATGTAGACGTAGTATTTCTAGAAAATGTAGGTAATCTCGTCTGCCCCGCTGAATTTGACGTTGGAGCTAATAAGAGAGTAATGATACTAAGCGTACCTGAAGGCGATGATAAGCCACTTAAATACCCGCTTATGTTCACAGTAAGTGACTGTATGCTCATTGGCAAAATAGATGTAGCCCCTGTCTTTGACTTTGATTTTGATGCCTGCAAAGAGCGTGTACTTAAGCTTAATCCGGACATGAAGATCATAGAAGTATCATCACTTAAAGGCGACGGCTTTGAAGAATGGATAAACTGGCTTACAGATCAGATCGAGAGGAGCAGATAAAATGAAGACAATCGAACTTAACGCATCAGTAACAGCATCTAATGACGCAGATGCAGATGCAATCCGCATGGAGATGAAGGCTAAAGGAACACTCCTTGTAAACCTCATGTCTTCTCCCGGATCTGGCAAGACCACTCTTTTGTCCAGAATAATCAAAGACCTTAAGGATGAAAAGAAGATCGGCGTCATGGAAGCAGACATTGCTTCTGACGTAGATGCAATAAGAGTAGAAGAAGCTGGTGCAAGAAGCATTCAGGCCCATACAGACGGAATGTGCCATATGGACGCAGGCATGACAAGACGTGCCATGGAAGCTATGGGAACAGAAGAACTTGACCTTGTATTTCTTGAGAATGTAGGTAATCTTATCTGCCCTGCAGAATTCGATACAGGCGCAGGCAAGAACATCATGATATTAAGCGTACCTGAAGGTGATGATAAGCCCCTCAAGTACCCTCTTATGTTTGAAAAAAGTGATGCACTCGTAATTACCAAAATGGATACTAAGGGCTATTTTGATTTTGACCTTGCTAAATGCACAGAAAGAGTTAAACGCCTTAACGAAAACATCGAAATATTCCCTGTTTCAGCAAAGACAGGCGAAGGAATGAATGAACTTGAAGCTTGGCTTAGTGACCAGGTTTCACAGTGGAAAGCTTGAAATTAGTATAAAAGGAGAAGCCGAATTTAATCTGCGCTTAAAGTCAACAGGGAAGTTGATTAGTTCGACAAGTGATAAAGGATTATGCACGAAATGGGAATTGTTACTCATCTTGCCAAAACCCTTGATGAGACAGCAAAAGAAAACGGACTTATAAGGATTGGGTCCGTTACCCTTCAAGTTGGTGAAGTATCAGGAATTATAACGGATATGTTCGAGGATTGCTGGGACTACTTTAAAGTCCGCTATCCTGTAATCAAGGATTCAAAGCTCATATTAGAGCAGGTTCCTGCTGTTACCTGGTGCGACTCTTGCAAGAAAGAATACGAGACAGTCAAGTACGGAAGACAGTGCCCATATTGTCATAGCGCAGAGACCTGGCTTTTACGCGGAAATGAATGTATTATAAAAGAAATTGAAGCCGAGGGCGGACAAGACTAAAATTTTTGGGAGAAAAGAAAATGCGCTTTGTAATACAGGTAGTATCAGATTCACAGGTTACTGTTGATGGAGAAGTTAAGGGTAAGATCGGCAAAGGCTTCATGGTCCTTATAGGAATAGGTCATGATGATACCAAAGAAATTGCTGATGTTATGGTAAAAAAGATGCTTGGACTTCGCATCTTTGCAGATGAAAATGGCAAGACCAACCTCTCTTTGGATAAAGTAGATGGACAGCTCCTTCTTATTTCGCAGTTTACATTATATGCAGACTGCAGACACGGTAACAGACCTGGATTTACAGACGCTGCAGGCCCTGAACTTGCCAATGATCTTTACGAATATATAATTGCTAAATGTAAAGAGCAGGTAGCTGTTGTAGAAAAAGGCGTATTTGGTGCTGACATGAAAGTCAGCCTTACCAATGATGGCCCATTTACTATAGTACTCGATTCCAACGATCTCATTAAAAAAGATTGATTAAGGACAAGGGATATTATAAGTTATGATAAGGCAGGCAATGACCTTTTATGGTGACGTTCAAGGCGTAGGCTTTCGCTATACCGCATATCATATAGCTAACAGCCTGGGACTTACAGGCTATGTTCACAATGAATGGGACGGAACAGTTACAGCCCAGGTCCAGGGAGACAGGGAAACGATAGATCTTTTCCTAAGTCAGATAGGCCGCGGGCGATACATAAATATTGATCGCATTGACAAAAAAGACATTCCTCTTGATGAGGATGAACGCACATTCAGGATCGAATAAGTATGGACAAAAAAGAATTTGATAAAAACAACCTTCCGGCACTTTCCAAAAGACTGCTGACAGTAGCAGACATGGTGCCAAGTGGAAGTAAAATTGCTGATATAGGGACAGATCATGGATTTGTCCCTATTTATCTTGCAAAAACAGGTAGAGTAGTTCGTGCAATAGCCATGGACGTAAGAAAGGGCCCGCTTGAAAGAGCAACCCAGCACGTAAAAGAATACGGACTTGAAGACGTTATAGAGACAAGGCTTTCTGACGGCCTTGAAAAGCTTGAAGAAGGCGAAGTAGACACAATGATCTGTGCAGGTATGGGCGGACCACTTATGCAGAAGATCCTTGAAAATAAGGACCCTGGATCTGTGAAGCTCAAAACCCTTATACTTGAGCCTCAGTCTGAACTTATGCAGTTCCGCGAATTCTTAAGATCAAAAGGCTATGAGATAACAGAAGAAGAGTTTCTTCTCGAAGATGGAAAATATTATCCTGTTATTAAGGCATTGGTCAGTGAGGCAGAATCTACCCGGAATTTACCACAGACATATAGTAAAGCTATAGATAAGCTTAAGGAAGTACTTGACCAAAAGGGCGAAAAATACACTGATTCCCAGCTTCTTCGCATCTGTGACCGTTTTGGCCCATGCATACTCTTAACTCCAAACGCGGATTTTAAGAGCTTTCTTGTGCATGAGAAAGCAGTCTGTGATACAATTTTAGATAAGATATCAGACGTTAAAACAGCACATGCAAAGCGCTTTGATCAGATTTCTTTGGAACAATCCGATATAAATATCGCGCTCCATCTTTTTTAACAGGGGGAAAGAAAATGCAGTGTCGCGACATTATTGAACATCTCGAACAGTTGTCACCGGTGTCATTTGCACAGGATTGGGATAACGTAGGACTTCTGGCTGGCAGGTCAGAGAAAGAAGTCCAGAGAATCTTTATAGCACTTGATGCTACAGACGATATAGTTGATGAGGCAGTAAGGGTAGATGCAGATATGCTACTTACTCACCATCCGCTTATATTTAAGGGCGTTAAAAATGTCAGCGACAGTGATTTTATAGGAAGAAGGATACTTAGACTCCTTCGCTATGACATCAGCTACTACGCAATGCATACTAACTTTGATGTAATGGGAATGGCTGATGCGGCAGCAGATGAAATGAAGCTTGAGCACAGAGAAGTTCTGGACGTAACCTACGAAGACGATCTTTCAAGAGAAGGAATCGGAAGAATAGGAGATCTGCCTCAGAAGATAAGCCTTATAGAATGTGCCCGCTATGTCAAAGAGTGTTTCCATATAGGCAACGTAAGAATGTACGGAGACCCAACAAGGAAAATAAGAAGAGTTGCGATCTGCCCCGGTTCAGGATCCGACGTGATACAGAACGCGATAAGCAAAAAAGTTGACGTGCTGATAACGGGCGACATCGGCCACCACGACGGAATTGACGCCGTGGCATGCGGCCTTCCCATAATAGATGCAAGTCATTATGGACTTGAAAAAATATTTATTCCCTATATGAGAGATTTTTTGCACAGGGAACTTCCCGGATTGGAAGTAATATGCGCAGAGTATAAGCCGCCATATCAGGATATCTAATAATCCACTAAGGAGGTAACTTATATGCCTACAATCGTTGTTCAGGGTGAGAGAAAAGAGTATGCGAAGGGAATTACTTTTGAAGAAATAGCAAAAGAGTATCAGGTCCGTTTTACTAACCGTATCGGACTTGTTATTTTCAACGGCAAGATCCGTGAGCTTTTCAAAAAAGTTGAAACTGACGGCGTCCTTTCTTTTGTAACAATGGATGACAGTATAGGCCATAAGACCTATGGAAGAACAGCTACAATGATGCTCATTAAAGCTGCTCATGATGTAAATCCTAATGTTCGCACCAAAGTTGAATTCACAATCGGATATGGATATTACTGCACATTCAAGAACCAGGATCAGGAAATCGAGAATGTCAGTGATGATTTTGTACAAGAAGTTCAGGCACGCATGGAAGAAATGCGTGATGAGGCTCTTCCTATCACCAAGAAGACCTATCCTATTGATGATGCCGTAGAAATATTCAGTAAACAGGGAATGACTGACAAGGTTAATCTCTTTAAATACCGCAGAGCCAGCGAGATCAACGTATATCGCATGGACGGATTCTGCGATTATTTCTATGGTTACATGCTGCCCAATACATCATACGTAGAATATTTCAAGGTTCAGAAGTATCATGCAGGGGTACTTCTCGTACTTCCTCCGGCATCAAGCCCTAACGAGATCAGAACCTTTGATCCTAGAGAAAAAGTCTTCGAACAGATGATACTTTCAAGTAACTGGGGTCACATGATGGGTATTGAGAATGTCGGAGACCTCAATAACGTAATATGTTCAGGTAAGTTAAGCGACCTTATCCTTGTACAGGAAGCTCTTCAGGAGCACCGCATTGGTAAGATTGCAGAGAATATCTATGCATCACCACACGTTAAGTTTGTTATGATCGCAGGACCAAGCTCATCCGGCAAGACCAGCTTTTCACACAGACTTGCCATTCAGCTTAGAACTCACGGAATGGTGCCTCATCAGATATCACTTGATAACTACTTCAAAAACCGCGATGAAACACCTCGCGATGAAGATGGCAACTACGATTTTGAATGCCTGGAAGCAATGGATATCGAGCAGTTTAATACAGATATGACCAAGCTCCTTAACGGAGAAGAAGTTGATCTTCCTGTATTTAACTTTATTTCTGGCAAACGTGAATATCCCGGAGCCCCAATGAAGCTGGGTGAAGACGACATCCTTGTTATTGAAGGAATACATGGCCTTAATGAAAAGATGAGCTATGCTCTTCCTAAAGAAAGTAAATACAAGATATATGTAAGCTCACTTACAACTCTTAACGTAGATGCACACAACCGCATATCCACAACTGACGCAAGACTTATAAGACGTATGGTCCGTGATGCTAGAACAAGAGGTGCATCCGGTAAGCGTACAATATCTATGTGGCCTTCAGTAAGAAGAGGAGAGGAAAGAAACATCTTCCCGTTCCAGGAAAGTGCAGATGAGATGTTTAACTCAGCTCAGATTTATGAGCTCGCTGTTCTTAAGAACCAGGCAGAACCACTTCTTTTCTCTATTACAAAAGATGATCCAGAATATTACGAAGCAAAAAGACTTCTTAAGTTCCTGGATTACTTTATAGGAATCGACTCAACAGAGCTTCCTCACAATTCTATTGTCAGGGAATTTGTTGGCGGTAGCATATTTAATGTTTAACGTATAAATAGTAACCCAAAAGCCTTAGGCATTTAATTGTGAGATATAAAGGCAAATCTTTATTATCTTGACAAATATGTAACCTAGGGCGTAAATTAAATATCTGAGCAGGCCAGATGATCGCGGCTGCAATACCCGAAAGGGTGCAGGTGAGGAAAGTCCGGGCTTCAAAGGGCAGGATACCGGATAACGTCCGGCGGAGGTGACTCCCGGGATAGTGCAACAGAGATATACCGCCAACATTTGTTGGTAAGGGTGGAAAGGCAGTGTAAGAGACTACCGTGCGGGTGGTAACATCCGTAGCCATGTAAACCCTATCCGAAGCAAGACCGAATAGAAAGCTATGGGCCGGCCCGGTCCGCTTTCAGGTGGGTCGCTTGAAACGTTTGGTAACAGGCGTTCTAGATAGATGATCATCCAAGACATAACCCGGCTTATAGGTCTGCTCTTCTAAAAAAATATGAGCAAAAATAATAATTCACACAAAGCCGCAAAGATATCCCTGACAGTAATTCTGCTAGGGATATTTGTGTTTGTGGCAATCATCGCACTACAATTTAATAAGGTTAAAGAGTTTCTAGGCAGCGCAGACAAAGGCACCAGCATGACGATCCTTGAAGAACCCGATTGCGGAAGCGCCTATGAAAACGCCAAACAGACAATGGTTCAGCTCCATATCTACACAGATATTTCTGGTACAACAGACCCAGCTTTGGGAAAAGAGGATGAAGCAGAAAACCAGTCTGTCGCAGGTTCTGAAGAAAATGCTAGTGGTAAGTTTGCTGCAGATGGACAGGATATTACAGACACGGAAGAAAATGCTAGTGATAAGTCAGTTTCAGATGGACAGATAGTTGATCCCAGAATTACAGATCCAGCTATTTATGGAAGTTTTGGAAGTGGCAGTATCTGGGAATATAATGAAGACAACATTCTTGTAGTTACCAACTACCACGTAATATCCCCGGTCGTTACCAAGAAAGCCCTTGGCTATGCAGTATTCTACAACGGCGTTATATCTGAATTCACAGTAGCTGCCTTTGATGATGACGCAGACTGTGCTTTTCTTTTAATTGACTCATCCTGTATGACTAAGGAGCAGCTTGAGGATCTTCGCTGCGTAGTTCCCTACGACTACGAGAAATCTACGCTAACTGTAGAAGAACCCATGTTTGTAGTTCATTCACAGGAGATATCCCGTGAAGATATGGTGTCTTATAACACCCTTAATATGATCGCAGATACCTCCTATGTGGGATATATTATGGACCCTTCCGTGTATGTATCAGCACTTCTTCAGGATATGCTTTATTGTAAGTGCAGCGCAGACGCGGGTATGAGCGGTGGCCCGACCTTTGATGCCTACGGTCATTATATAGGAATGCTCACAGGTGCCACAGATTCAGGCGAGACCGTAAGCGTACTTCTGTCAGATATAGAAACAGTATATGCACAGATTCATTAAGCTCTACCTATTCATGGTCGCTTGCCTGCTTTACTAGACTAAAGGAATATGTTATAATTTGCCACTAGTGGAATTTTATAGCCCTAAATAATCAACAAATAGAAAGAAGAGGAAATATTCATGGCTCTTATTAAAAAGCCCGTAACAGGAATGAGAGACGTACTCCCTGCAGAAATGCAGCTTCGTGACTACGTTATAGGTGTGATTAAGGAGACATACGCTAAGTATGGCTTTACAGGAATCGAGACACCATGCGTTGAGTCTCTTGCAAATCTTAATTCCAAGCAGGGTGGAGATAACGAAAAGCTTATATTCAAGATCATGAAAAGAGGCGAAAAGCTTCGTCTTGCAGAAGCTAAAGAGGAGAATGATCTCACAGATTCAGGTCTTCGTTATGATCTTACAGTACCGCTTGTTCGTTTCTATGCTAACCATGCCAATGAACTTCCGTCTCCTTTTAAGGCACTGCAGATGGGATATGTATGGAGAGCAGATCGTCCCCAGAAGGGAAGATATCGCCAGTTCATGCAGTGTGATATAGATATTCTTGGTGAGCCTTCTAATCTTGCAGAGATAGAGCTTATCCTTGCTACAACTTCAACACTTGGAAAGCTTGGCTTTAAGGGATTCCAGATTCGTATCAACGACAGAAGGATCCTTAAAGACATGGCTGCATACGCAGGTTTTTCAGAAGAATCTTATGACTCAGTATTCATCACAGTTGACAAGATGGACAAGATCGGTCTTGAAGGCGTAGAAGCTGAGCTTATTGAGAACGGATATTCTAAAGAGTCAGTAGACAAGTACCTTGGACTTTTCAAAGGACTTGAAGTAAATAAAGGAATTGAAGGCCTTAAGTTCCTTGCAGAAACTCTCGGTGACTTCCTTGAAGAGGATGCAAGACTTAACCTAGAAGAGATCATTTCAAGCGTAGATGCTAACAAGGCAGCAGAGTTTGAGATGGTATTTGATCCTACACTCGTTCGTGGAATGAGCTACTATACAGGTACTATTTTCGAGATCGCTATGCCACAGTACGGCGGAAGCTGCGGTGGCGGCGGACGTTATGACAAGATGGTAGGCAAGTTCCTTGGTCAGGATACACCTGCCTGCGGATTCTCGATCGGATTTGAGCGTATCATTATGATCATGATGGATGAAGGATTCAAGATCCCTGGCGCATCCGACAAGACAGCATACCTTATCGAAAAAGGTATCAAGGGTGAAATGCTTTCAGATATCCTTGGACAGGCTCAGGAGGCTCGTAAGAACGGTGAGCAGATCCTTGTTGTTCGCATGAACAAAAATAAGAAGTTCCAGAAGCAGGCACTTGAAGAGCAGGGTTATACTAACTTTAAGGAATTCTACAAGAATCCATTAAACTAAAAAACGCATTTTGAATCATAGATTCTAAAATGTTTTATTTTAAAAACAGGATTCTGGCATATATGATCAATGGCTGATCTGTATGCTGGAATCCTGTTTTTTGTAAGCCCTTTTCATTGAGCCTTTAATTCTATTTTTATTATCTAAGAAAAAATCATTGCCTGCAAACATAGCAGGTATATCCTTCAGGGCATACCTGTTTTTCCAGCCTTGCAAGGATATTTCCGTCTAAATCTGTTACCACATCCCTGACGATATCCGCATTGAAATTAGACATGCCGTACGATAGCCCCTTTCCATCACACTTTATAAAAGCCTCTTTAGCAGACCATATCAGGTAAAAAAGCTCTTCTTTTTGAGAGTCGCTTTCCGCGCTAGCGATAAGATCATTCTCGAGCTCAGTATAAAAGCGCTTTGCGATCTTTAAGATATTTTTTCTGTCTTTTGCCTGAATATCAATTCCAATCCGTGAACATACCTTAGAATCAGCTACCACAACAGCCGCATACGAACCAGAATGAGATATGGAAAAAAGAATATCAGGAGCATCAGGAAGATAAGGTTTTCCGGATTCTTCAGATTCAATATTTAAAGGAAATACAATGTTCGTTAGATCAGGACAGCTTCCATCTTGAACATCACCTTGAGAATATTTTTTTAGTATATCAGTAAGAAGCAAGGTGCCAGCCATGCTACGAAGCCTGTCATCCTCGTTTTTGAAGCGAAGAAGGCGTTTCTTTCGTACATCGCTGATATGTGCAAGGTAAGAAGCATACCGCTCCTCAAATCCTGCAGTGGCCATCTCTTGCGTGCTATCTTTAAAATTGTTAATATTTGAATAGTAAGTTTTCATAATAATTATTTTATCAGAATTTCTTGTTCAGGAGGCATTTTTCACATGCAATTAACCAAGGGGTCTATTATAGAGCTGGTAGTACTTATGATATTGCTGGTATTATCCTCGTTTTTCTCAGGAGCGGAATCCGCTTTCTCCACAGTTAACAGAATAGCGATCAAGTCCCTTACTGATGAAGACAATGCTAGAGCTAAAAGAGCTGGTGTAGTGCTTTATATCCTTGATAATTACCAGAAATTCCTTTCCACGATCCTTCTTGGCAATAACATAGTCAACCTTTCTGCATCCGCCCTTATGACAGTAGTCATAACCAAGATCTTTGGCAGTGCCATGGTAGGCGTTGGAACAGGAATCCTTACTGTTTTGATCCTTATTTTTGGCGAAATAACGCCAAAATCAGCAGCTACAGCCCAGTCGCAGAAGACCTGCCTTCGCTATGCTTATGTGATCAGATTTTTGATGGTCATATTCACTCCTTTAGTAGTAATAGTAGATGCCCTTGCAGGCATCGTTCTTGGAGCGCTTCACATCGACAGAGATGTCCGCAAAGCCATAACAGAGAAGGAACTCAGGACCTACGTTGACGCAAGCCATGAAGACGGCGTTATAGAATCTGAAGAAAAAGAGATGATAATCAACGTGTTCGATTTTGGTGATACAGTGGCTAAAGACGTCATGATCCCAAGGATCGACATGTCCTGCGTATCAGCAGATGCTGATTATGATGAAGTCAAATCCGTTTTCCACAAGGATATGTATACACGAATTCCCGTTTATGAAGATAATCAGGATAATATCATTGGACTTATCAATATAAAGGATATTTTCTTTGTAAAAGACAAGGAGAATTTCCACGTTAAGAACTATCTTAGAAAAGCATATTATACCTACGAATTTAAAAAGACAGCAGACCTCATGGAAGAGATGCGTGCCAAAGCCTACAACGTAGCCTTTGTCTTGTCTGAATATGGAACAACTGTTGGAATGATCACTCTTGAGGACCTTCTTGAAGAAATCGTTGGTGAGATACGAGATGAGTATGACCAGGACGAAGCTCTCCAGATAAGAGACCTTGGCGATGGTAAATATCTTATTGAAGGTGCTATGAAGCTGGATGACATCAACAACGCCCTTCATACTGACTTTGAAAGTGAAGACTATGATTCAATTGGCGGTCTCATGATAGGACAGCTGGACAGACTCCCTTACAACAGAGAAGTAGTTAAGCTTGAAAACGGAATTACGCTTGCTGTAAGAGGTATTCAGCAGCACAGAATTATGAAAGTTCTTATGACACTTCCACCTGAACTAAGGCATGAACCAAAGGACGAATCAAAAGAATCTGAATCAGAAGATTCCAAAGATATATCCGACAATGGATCAGAAGAATAGAAGAATGTGTTATACCTGCTGATCCTTGGCAATAAAAAGCTGCAGACGTTTAATCTCAATGTCATCTTAACTTAATGACATTGACGTTTAAGCGACTGCAGCTTTTTTGACACTAAATTAATAATATGATGTAGGTGTCAAAAGTACCTTTTGACACCTTATGACGGTCGGATTGTTCCGTTTCTACGAAACTCCCACATCTACGTTCCACTCCGGTCGGCGCAAAGCAGACATCCCCCGGATGTCTTGCGCCCTCAAACATTCACAAATCCGCACTACGTGCTACTTTGCTCATGTTTTGCGGGTCTCAAAGTCAAAAAGCTTATCATGCAAGCATGAACGCATTTTGACCTTTTGCCCCTGTCATCATAATATAGTTACAGCTAAATCTTAACGATTATATTAGTCATTGAATATAGTTCTAACATTAATACCGTTAACTTCAACATGATCATCAACCTTAATGACAATACACTGTCTACCGTCAATGATCCTTGTTTCTACGAGGTCAGTTCTGTCAGGATTGACTCTGATCTCAACATCAGGAGTCTCAATCTCAAACTTTCTGTTGTTTACGATGTTGCTAGCAAGAAGAGGATAATCCTCATTTTCGCCAATACAGTTCTCGTAGTTCTTATTAAAGCTCTCCATGTTACGTTCAGGAACACCGGCATCCTGGAGAAGGCTTCTAAGATCCTCTTTTCCAATAGTAAGAGGAGTCTGGTCCTCAGCATGATCCTCGATCATCTGCTCAAGATTCTCGTGAAGAGTCTTAAGAGTGTCGTAGCTTCCTTCCTCGCCGATAGTATCAGTAATAATAGCATTAAAGGTATCCTTCTGATCAGGCGCTGACATAGGAGGCCTTCCGCCAAATAAAGCAGTAATGAATTCAGGCTGCAGGTCCTCAGGCTTCTTGGTGAAGTAGAGCATGTTGTGAATATCTGTGTTTCTATCGATAAAAGCAGGGAATAACATACCCTTAGTAGGCGCATCAACAACCCAGTCTCTGAATCTGTCTTCGATACGATTGTCAGTTTCATTATATCCAAGACCAGCCTTAGAAAGCTTTACAGGACAGATGCTGCACAAAATGAAGTCGTATACATCAGTAGAAGCGTCATCATTTTCAATATGATCACTTGTAACACCAGGAATATCATAAACTGCATGAACCAGAATGATGTAGTAGTTTTCAGCATTAACATAGTTGGCAATAACTCTGTCATAGAATTCATCAACAAGAGAATCATCCTCAAGATGAGTATCGCGAAGCGCCAGAAGGAAGTTCTGAGTTCCTCCCTCAAGCTCCTGGTCCATAGGGAATTCAAGCGGGATAAGATTCTTACCTATAGTACCTGTAAGAGTGTGCTTGAAGATATCGAGATATTTGTACATCTCTTCTTCAGGAATTGAACCGAAAGCTCTTTTATCAACCATAAGCTTATTCTTCTCATGATCTACATAACATCCGCAGATGCGATCTATAGTACATCTGTCAGGACTAAACTGTTTCTTTATTTCTACTATTTCAGCTTTATTCATTGAAATCTCCTCCTCGAAATTATTAAAGACATAAATGGTATTAAATAGAACTGTCTGTTATATAAGAACATACATCTTGGTCTGGAAAAAGAAATATGATCCTCATGCATTAGACAATGCATTAACCATTTTAACATATTACAAAGAGTAAAAAGAAGTAGCGTAATAAATGAATCCTGATTTATAAGAAGTCGTAATATAAAGAACACAGACCTGATTATGAAAAAATTAAGATGAAAAATGATCATAGATAAAAAATGGGGGTAAAGCAGATAAATAGACGCTTTTAGTGGAAAATAAAACCAAAAACTAACGCTTTTTAGATAAAACGCTTATTATAATAACGATTTATGAAAAAAGTGTTTGACACAGACCCCTATATAGTCATATAATCAATTTCGCTGTCGCAAATAAAACAGCTTTCACTGAGGACCGGGAGGCCACTCATAGAGCTGATTTGATAGCAAAAAAAGTTCTTGACAAATAAAAGCAACGAGTTAAAATATAACACGTTGCGGCAGACAAAAGCCAAGACACAAGAGCTTCTAAAGCAACTAAATAGAAGCACTTGAAGCAC
>CAMVNV010000019.1 GCA_947168935.1 uncultured Butyrivibrio sp.
CCATCAGCGAATGTTCTCTTTTCTACTCTGCCTGCGTTGTCATAGATTAGTTCCTGCTGTTTTTTATTGCAGAAGTATACAGCATGGAGCTTTCCTGACTTTGTATACTCAAGCTTTCTTACTCTTCCGGCTGGATCTGTAACTGTTTCTATGGCACCTGACTTTGTATAGGTGTAGGCTGATCTGTTACCAAGAGGGTCTGTCTGGCTTATTACTTTGCCAAGTTCGTTATACTCTCTTGTATATCTGTTACCAAGTGTATCTGTTACTACTGTTATCCTGCCGTTCTCATCATACTCATATATCTTCTCATGACCAAGGGCATCTGTTTCTTTGATCACCTGGTTAAGGGAGTTGTACTTACGACTGTTTACCTTTATGTCTCCAACGTATCTTGCTAATACGTTGCCGTTCTTATCGTAGTCATAGCCCGTGTTTCTGCCTTCAGGATCTGTGACTTTCTTTATACGCATGAGTGGATCGTATTCATAAAGAATGGTTCCACTATTAGGAAGGGTTATCTTCTCTTCCTTCCACATGCTGTTATACTCTGCTTCAGTTATTCTTCCAGCTTCATCTGTTACTTTGCATGGCTTACCTATGATGTTGTATTCCCATGTCTTTGATGTTCCGTCAGGATTTGTTATCTTTGTTACTTTGCCGCTTTCATTATACTCATATGATGTTCTGTTTCCAAGGGCATCTGTTACTGAGGTTATCCTGTCTGCTTCATCATAGGTATACTTTTTGGTGTTTCCCTCTATGTCACTTGTTTCTGTTACTCTTCCGAGGTTATCGTATTTATAGAAGGTCTTTACTCCTTCGGGGTCTGTTATGCAGCTTACATTTCCTTCTGCATCATAACTAAGAAGGGTTATGTTTCCTTCTTCGTCCTTTACCTTCTTAAGGTATCTTCCTGTATAGTAGAAGCGCTTTTTATTACCAAGGGGATCCTTTATTTCAAAGAGGTTACCGTGTATATCGTATGTATACTTATAGCTGTTTCCTTTTGGATCCTTTAAGGCCATTATCTTTCCGTCTGCATTATATGTCATGCAGGTCTTATGGCCCATGGGGTCTATGATACTTGTAAGATGGCCTCTGTTGTCATAGGTATAGCGGGTTGTGAAGCCAAGCTTATTGGTGTGGGATATCTTCTGGTTACGCTTATTGTATGTAAAGCTTTCTTCTCCGTCATAGTACTTTGTGCCTGTATGGCGCATTTTGGCGTCATGCTTATAGACTACTTTATTGCCATTTTGTTCTGTGGCTGTTGTGGTACGCTTCTTGTCATCATATGCATAAGTCATGACTCCACCATCAGGGAATGACTGCTTTATGGTTCTTCCCTGGCTATCGTAGGTATTGGTTATGACTGCTATTCCGCGCTGATTGGTAACTTCTGAGATCCTGCCATCTTTTGAGTAGTCGTAGGAAGCTGTGGTTCCATCAGCGTATGTGACTGTGGAAAGGACCTGAACTGATTGGGAATCATCAGGCTTAGAGACAGATTTATAGGTGTACTTAACAACCCTTCCGGTATGGTCCTTAAGGGTTACTATATTTCCGTATTCATTGTATGTAAAGAAAAGTGCTGCTTTTCCCGGAGTCTTTACTGCTGAGAGGCGCTTTATGTTTGTACTATTTTCTGATCCTTCGTTTTCAGAAGTCTTTACGTTAGTATATAATAGTTCTTCTGTTACTCCGTTATCATCTCCCAGCTCTACAAGGTATCCGTTTTCATCGAATTTCTTGTACTGGCCATTGTCCTGACGGAGAAGATATGTTTTCTTTTTTATTATCTCTTCTTTGGTAGAAGCTGACTCATCTTCTATCTCTGAAAGAAGGCCTGGCTCACCATGTATCTCTTCATAGTACTTCTTGCCTTTGATGATGCGTTCTTTATATAAGCCTATGCTTCCATCTGCATATGAGATATGGATTCCTTCCTCATCTTTAGTAAGGCGCTCTGAATAGCTTACGCTCCATCCGTTACCAAGGATGAAATCTTCTTTGGATGACGGGAGAGCGTTATAGAATCTCTTGAATGTAAGAGGATAGAGTCCTCCTACCTTGAGGTCTTCATGTTCATTTATATAGTTTCCTGTACACATGTTTACAGGATCGTACTTATATACTTCGCATCTTTCCTTATTACCATTAAGGTAATCGGACATGTTCTGCATATAGGTGTCGTATTCCTGCTTGGTAGCTTCATCAAGCGACTTGGACGGGTCTTTATACCATGGGAGCATGGATGTATCAGTGTAATTAAGTACGGTATCCTGCAGCTGCTGTGATGTGAGTTCGAGGAATCCCTGGAGGTTTGATTCTATATCTGCAAGGAATGAGTCTAGATCTGATCCTGTTATCTCGTTTGCATGAGTATCGTTGAAGGTACTGAAACCTATTTTAGTTGTTGGTACTCTTCCTTCTGTACTGCCATTTCTTGTAATAAATCCAAGGTATGTCTTGGTATTATCGGGCATAGGCTGGGTGAACTCAACTCCTGCTATGGAACAGCCTGATACAAGGCCCTGATATATCTCTTCTATATCATCACTTACTGTTTCGAAGTTACTGATATAGGTCTCGAAGTCTGTTATTATCTCTTCAAGGCGTGAGAGTTTCATCCTGGCACTGTCATTCTCTGATACTTCATCCTTGAAATTTTCAAGCAGTTCATCCTGCTTAGACATGAATTCCTGGATTACCCATGTGAGGTCTTCGATCATCTTGATCTGGTAGTCCTGTATGAATGCTTTGGCTGCCTTAGCTTCAGGGCCAGTATGTGTGTCATCATCCACGAATGCTTTAAATTTTATTATCAGTGTATCTGACATTGAAAGAAATGCATTGTACTTTTCCTGACATGCTGTAAAGTACTCTGCCAGCTTCTCCTGGTCCCATGTGATCTCCCCGTTTTCTCCTGCCATTTATCTTTTCTCCTGTAAAACCTGTTTCTTTTTTATGTTTCTTTAATTTGTAATCAACGAAATCCTATTTCTTTTTCCAGAAATAATCATTCTCCTTCAGAAGCTGAACCAGATGTAAGATCATCGTGTGCCTGTGAAAGAGCTTCATCGGCATCTTCATCTGTTTCAAGGTATTCATCCTTGATATCAGTCATAAGTGATGTCAGCTGTGCAACTTCTGTCTCAAGGTCTTTAAGTACTGCTATGATTCTTTCATCATATGCCTGGTAATCAGGTACTACATCGTTACCTGCAGCATATGCATCGGGTTCCTCTGTATCTGCTGTCTCATCTATGATCTCTTTGCCCTGTTCTTCTATACCACTTACGACTGTTTCGTATGTGTCTACGTCTATCTGTATTGGATCTGTATCTTCTGGCATTGTTTATATCCTCCTTATCAATTCTTTTAGCAGGTTGCGACCGTGTCTTACGTGCTTATCTCATCCGAAGAACTGGATACTTCTGTTCCATCTGATGTATCTGTATCATCCGTCCAATTATCCAGTTCATCTTTAAGTTGTGCAAGCCTTTCATTCTCTTCTTCTATCATGCCATTGACTTTCTCGATTGCTTCTGCTATCTGGTCTTCAAGCTTTGTGATGTCGTCATCATAGCTTGTCATGCACAGACTTATCTTCTCTCTGACTGTCTCTGCCGCATCTTCATTTTTACCTAACCAGTCATCATTTTCTGCAAAATCATACCCATCAACTGGAGTCTTCACATTATCCGTATAATCTGTATGATCCTCTGACAGCCTGGTCTGATATCCTGTAAGAAGCTCCAACACCGCTTCCAGTTCCGCTATTTTGTCACTGCAGCTTTTGATGTCAGCCTCTATATCCGCTTTACTTCTTGACATACTCTCCTCCTCTTTTCCACACTCTATTTCCAATTAAAATTGGCATAGTCCCGAAACCGGCTGTGACACCGGCTTCGGGTATTCTTTGTGATTTTTTATTGATATGTAAGTGCTCCTGATGCAGTACTGTCAACCATCTCCATGTTGCTGGCTGATGTCTGAACATTGCTTCCGAGAGTTTCAAGATTCTCTACATATTTTGTAAGATCGTTGTAGAGATCATAGAATGTCTCATCAAGTGTAGTTTTTGATGCACCTTCAATATCCTGAACGATCACATCTACTACTGTCTTGGCACTGTCGATATATCCCTGCAGAGTCTCTGCAAATGTTGATAACTGACTTCCTGTGCTTGAAACTTCTTCTGTCTGAGCAGAAATAAAACCATCTGAATAACCCATAATTGTTTTCTCCTTTATCTTTTCTTTAGGTCTGAATGTTTTTGCCAGATATTACTTCAATCATCCTTCGCTTCCGTATGCCTGTGCACCCTGAGCTGCAACTTCTTCATAGCCTTCTTTGGTTGTCTGAACCCATGTAGCGAGCGATCTGAGGTTCTCTGACATATCTCCCATCTTTGTTGAAAGGGTATTAAGGTATTCTGTAGCTGCTGTTGCTTCGATACCTTTCCAGTTCTCTTCGAGGGGAGCCTGAAGTCCTGCTACACCTGTTACAAGTTCGTCCATATCGTCTGCAACTGTACCAAGAATTGAGACCTGAGTGTCAACGTCTGTGACGTCCATTCCAATGAATCCGTTTCCTTCTGCCATTTTTTGTTCCTCCTATAAACTTTTATTATGATTTATTGTTGATATATGTGGTGCTTTATAACCTTGTCATTCCCATATATATCTTTTATATAAATGCCATTATAAGTGGCATATATACCATTGTTTTATCTACGGTATCCAAATTCTTCATCTGCGATTAAAATTGTGTCGCCATAATGTATTTCATTAGCCTGTCCCTGTGCTAATCGCTTTCCATTAAGGAAAGTTCCATTAGTTGATCCAAGATCCGTAATAAACATTGCACCATCTCTTGCCTCTAACACAGCGTGCTGTCTACTGATTGCACTATTGTCTTTAATGCACAGATCTACATGAAGACTATCTTTTCCAATTGTATATTTGGTTTTGTCTATTACATGGTTTTCACCATTCTTACGCCTAAGGAGATTTCCAAAGTATGTCATACGCTTACTCTGAGGTGTTACACTTCCTAGAACAGTAGTAGCATCACTATCTCCACCTCCAAGTATTGATGTATCTGATGAACCTGTCATTCCCTGTGATGAAGCATTTGATGTTCCTTTTACTATCTGATCTGCATTAGGTATAACTGTTTTCTTTTTCTCTGGAAGATTGTTGTATCTGCCAGCTCCGTCTGGAATCTCTTCTTTTTGCTTTTTCTTCTTTTCTTTAGGAAGCTTTGGGCCTTTTTCCTTACGTCTACTAATAATTAAAATCACCAGAATTACTATGACTACTATAATTCCAGCACCTATGGCGATCAGTGCTATGTATATCCATTTTGGTACTTCCTGATTGACTATGACTTTTTCTGTAGTAGTAACGCTGGTAGTACTTGAAGCTGCGCGCCTTGATGCCTCTGCTGCCGCTGAAGCCTCCATTGCCGCCATCGCGGCTTCTTCCTGTTCTATCAGGTCAGTTGTAGTAAGTTTGCTATATGTGATACCGAGCGCATCCAGTATTCTTACTAGCTCTGCGCAGTCTACTGAACAGTAATATCTTCCGTCTTTCTTCTGTTCATTGATACCTATTACATATCCATTTTCATTGATAAGAGGACCACCGCAGTTATTACCTGTTATAAGACAATCATGCTCTATAACGTGGATATCTCTATATGTTTTATTGTTGGCAATACTTCCAGATGACATTGTCACGTCATCCTGATCATACATAACTGTATTACGATCGTATCTAACAGCAAATGGAAAACCTAACGCATAAACTTTCTCAGTTGCATTGTAAGGCTTTGCACTTCCAAGCTCATCAGATGACAGGATTGTAAGAGGAGTTCTGTTATATAACGGCTGAGATAGTTTTAAGATTGCTATATTAAGCTCTGGACTTCTCGTAACTACTGTTGCCTCTATAGTGATATCACCTTCTACGACAACCTGAGCTTCAAGGTCTATCTTGTCCCAATCTTCCTCTTCTTCATCTACTCCTATAGTTGCAAACGCATCATCTCTTGTAGGCTTGGTAGGCGCTACAACGCTGTTAGTTGTGATAACATATTCGCCATCTTCTGTATTGCCGATAAGAAATCCTGTGCATCCTAAAATTATGAACTCTTTACCTGCATCATTAGTGTAGATACTATTGACCTGAACTATCCCTTTTGTTGCATCCGCAACACTTTCGGTCATAGGAGCTGACGGATCTATTTCTTCCTCTTCCAGACTACTACCGGTATCAACATCATCACTTACACTATCGCTTTCTGATGCTGCATTTGATGTTCCTTCTGATACGTCTGTTGAAGCTCCAGTTGATGATTCATCACTATTGTCACCAGTATTCTCTTCTGTTATTGATTCTTCAATACCTGAATCACTCGTGTCTTCTACCGAAGAGCCATTTTCCTTTTTTAAACTATTAGAACCAGTAGCCTGTACAGGGGTTGTTAAAACCATGCTCCATACTAACACCGACATGAATCCTGCAATATGTCTTTTACTAATAAACTTAAACATAGTATGCTCCTTGTTCTTGACTCCGGAAATCGAAATTAACTGATGATTTCACGAGAACTTAATCCAGCAGACAAAATCAATTACCATCTTGTCTGCCTTTAATCTCACATTTTTTATCTCTTGAAGTGTGTGAATGAAATGATTAACAGATTAACAGAAATATATCCAATAATACAGTGTAACTTCTCATACTTCTAATGAAAAAACGTTTGATCATTATTTGTCTGGTTGTAATAATCACATCATTATAATTACTACAAAAAGCTTTATTAATTCTAATTATCTAAAAGCCAAGCATAACTGAACTATATGCCTTATGATTAACAATTGAATTTTGTGTCAAGTATCTTGTATATTATACATTTAATTATTTTTTTCAGTTCGTCATCCGACGAAATGCATTTTTTAGACGACGAAATGCATTTCAAAATGATGAAAAGCTTTCCGAATGAATAATCACATCATTTTAATGACAAAACAAAGAGCAATGCCTTTGGTATTCGGCACTGCTCTTGCACTTTATCAGGGCTGTATTAATCCCCTTTAATTTTCTATGATTTTAGTTATTTCTTATATTGATTACCTTCCAAATCTAAAGCTCTTCATGTCAAAATTACTTCCCGGAAGAAATACAAATGTGATCGTTCCATCGCCTTCAATGTTACTAATGTCAAAAGAATACTCGGTGATCTCGGAACTCTCCGCAGCTTCGAGTATCTCTCTAGTACTTACGCCATCACCTTCAAAGAGGATATGGATAGTATTCTGACCATCTCTAGCTCTTCCGCAGATAGTAACCTTGGACGGCTTTTCGTCACCAAAGTTCATATCTTTATAAACAAGAGATACGTTATTGCCAATACCAGAAACCATTGTCTCTTCCTTGGTATAGGTATCGCCGTAGATCTCATCTGCTTCTACTGCAAGCTGCTCATTAAAAGCTCTCTTCTTTTTATTAAACTCAAAGCCCTTGATATGGAGCTTGTCCCAAGTTTCAAAACTAAGGTCACATACTCCTGTAAGAGGTCTGTTCAGTTTCCAGGTAACTTCCTGATACTCGTTCCAGATGAATGGCTTATCGTAGATTTCATCAAGAACCAGCTCTCCGCCAGACCATAACTTGATTCTGCTGGTACCTTCATCAAGGGCAAAAACAGGTATTGTTATCTCATCAGCACAGTCTCTTCCAAAATCAAGCCTGTTAAAGGTAACAAGGGTCTTCTGGCCTCTCGCTGTCGCAAAGCCCTTGTCATTGCCTGTTCCAATCTCGCCTTCATAGCTTTCATACATACTACCTGATACAAAGCTGTACGGATCAAAGAATGCAGGTCCCATTCCCTTAACTTCAAAGTCCATATATGAGATGATCCTTGTCTTGTCGCTTCCATTATTCGAAAGCGCTCTTACAAAGAACTTTCCATCTCCCTTGGCTTTAATATGTGCCTTACCATCCACTACTTTTAGCTCTGCTATATTGGACTTTGCTCCAAACTCAGTAACAGCCTGGAATGTAGCATCTTTGTAGCTAGCATTTTCAGGAAGGATTCTGACAGATACTACCTTCTCCAAGTCATCCTGGGAAAAGATATTACTGCCACTTTCATTTACAAGTTCAAGCTTTCGGATCGGCACTTCATCTGCCTTGCCTAGATTGATCACTCTATCAGAGCACTCTTCAATAACTTCAAGAGATTCATAACAAGGTATATTTTTAGTATGGCTACTACCTGACTCTTCTCCTGTGTCTCTTGCCCCCTTAACAAAATACTTAATACCACCTTCTAAGCTCTTTACGCTTCTAAGAGAATAATTTGCTTCCTCTAATCCCTTACCAGATACTGTAACTTCTATATCGCCTTCTTCGTCAGTAGTCTCGATAATAGCAAGAAGCTTACCACCAAACAGCCTTCTGCTGTTACCTTTATAGCTATCAAGATCTGAGCTATCGCCATTATCAAGACCTACAAGTCTGGCAGGGCCTTTAACTGTGACGTTTACTCTGTTCTGGGCATTTGCTACTTCGACGCCTTCTGCATCAAGAGCAGATATTTCAAGATATGCAAGGTCTCTGGTGTTAGCAACAAGTTCTTTTCCCTCTTCAAAAGGTCTCTTTATAGAAAGCTTTACTGCATCTGTAAAGCTCTTTATAACGTCTGTAGCTATAACGCTTCCATTATCATCAAGGGCTCGTGCCTCTACTATACCTTTTGTATAAGGGATTTGAAGATTCCATTCAATCTTACTTCCAGAGCCTGGCTTATTGGAGAATTCGTGGTCTCCCTTTCTTACTCCATTAACATATAGCTCGGCCTTAGGGGCGTTGGTCACGATTCTTATATCTATAGTCTGACCCTCATTAAAATCCCAATATGAAGGGCAGATGTGGATCATTGGAGCCTTGCTGCTATCTGTCCATGCAGCCTGCCACTCATAGAATACATCCTTAGGGAATCCCGCTGTATCAATCTGTCCAAAGTATGAATTCTTGGTATGGTAAGGAGTCGGCTCGCCTATATAGTCAAAGCCAGTCCACAAGAACTGTCCCATGGAAAAAGGCGTATCTCTGTCTACTCTGATACAGCTCTCTGTACTCTTAGCTCCCCAGCTTGTCTGGCTGTTACCAAGGCTTGAGCACTGTTCATCATCATCAGACAGAACACTTGCTGACGCAGGGAAGTGATATATATTTCTACTCTGAACTATGGATGATGTCTCGCTTCCATAGATTACCCAGTCGGGGTGAGCCTTATGATGCTCTTCATAAAACTTCTCAGCATAGTTGTAGCCAGCAACGCCAAGTATGTCAGCACACTTTTGAGCATTTTCCCAAGGCATATAGTTTGAACCTATTGTTGGGCGGCCGTTACCATTATGATCGAATTCCTTAACAAGGTCAGACAGTTCTCTAGTGATCCTCTGTCCATCCTCATCTGCGTGGGTATCATATATCTCGTTACCAATACTCCAGAAGGCTACGCAGGCATGATTTCTGTCGCGGCGTACCCAGCTTGCCACATCTCTTTTATGCCACTTATCAAAAAATCTTGCGTAGTCGTATGTAGTCTTGGACTTCCTCCACATATCGAAAGCTTCTGAGATGAAGATAAATCCCATCTCATCCATAAGGTCGAGAACGTCAGGTGCCACCATGTTGTGGGTTCCTCTTATAGCATTAACTCCCATGGATTTGAGCATTGTAAGCTTTCTTCTCATTGCCTTAGAGTTATAGGCGCTTCCTAAAGCTCCATGATCGTGATGCTCACAGACACCGTTAAGCTTTATATTTCTGCCATTAATGATAAATCCCTTATCAGGATCAAGTTCTATGTGCCTGAAGCCTACTCTTGTCTTGTACTCATCAACTTCATTGCCATCAAGAAGGAGTGAAACTTTGATGTCATATAGATTAGGGCTATCCGGATTCCACTTTTTTGGAGACCTGACAAGATATTCATTTACATATCTGTATCTCTTAAGGCCTGCTTCTAGTTCCTTATAGTCGCAGTAAGGCGCATCTATACATGCTGTTGCTTCTGAAACTTCTACCGATTCAATTTCTGCACCTTCTAAAGACGCACTGATAGAAGCCCTGGCAGCATCCTTACCATTAACCTCTGATTCTATTCTAAGTATGAAGTCATCGCCGCTAGGCCTTGTTGATATATATACTCCATCATTAGCAAGGCATGTCTCTTCTGTGATGTTAAGCCATACATCTCTGTAGATTCCAGCACCTGAATACCACCTTGTATTAAGGCTCTGATACCTTACAGATACAGTGATATTGTTAGTTCCCTGGCGCAAATAGTCTGTTATCTCGAAGGTAAATGAAGAATAGCCATACTTCCAGGTCCATACACTCTTTCCATTTACATAAACTTCACTGTCCATATAGATTCCTTCAAAAGTGATAAAGCATCTTTTGGAAGGATCTTCATTATACTCAAAATCCTTAGAGTACCAGCCAAGTCCGTCTCTGTACAGATCTGTGCTGTCATAGATCAGCCAGTCATGGGGAATCTCGACCTTTTTAAAGTTGTCTTTCTGTTTCTGAATATCATTAAAAGTAGTATCAAGGCCTGTTTCTAGAAATTCCCAGCCTCCGTCAAATAGGTATCTCATATGTCTGCCTTTCTTGTAATAGTAAGACTTTTTCAATGCTAACTATAGGTTATTGTAGCAAACATGTAATTATAATTCGATAGCGAATCGTTTATTATTTTCTATGAATATTCCTTGTTTTTAGATCCCTTATTTTTCTAAAGTTTCCTCTTGAATAAAAATAAAGTCGCATAAATCATGTCCGATTCATGCGACCTTATCTTTATAGTATCAAAACTATTTCAATGATATATGAATTGTTCTTTTCGTGTTAAAACTATAACAATTCTTATCTTATTTTTTTGCCTTAACACCTAAGCCGAGTTTCTTCTTACGCCAGAAGTATACACCTGCTCCTGCGCAGCCTGAAGCTCCTACAAAACCACCTGCTACGGCAACCCAGATATTGAACGCATCTGGTTCCGGATCAACCATAGGTTTAATCTCATCGTTTTTAGGTGTATCATCATCCTCTACTATCTTCTTGGCATTTCTGGAAACCAAAACGTTGTTAAAGTCACGCTCTGACTGGTTTCCGGCAACATCAGTTGCAAGGATCATAACGTTCTGATATTTATCAAGCTCAGAAAGGCTAATTGTCAATGTACCTCCCTGTGCCTCAATATCTTCCTCTGTAAATGACACGAGTTCTTCAAGTTCATCCTGTCCGACATATACTACAAGACTTTCAAATCCCATGTTATCAGATACGTTAATGATGAAATCGTGTTTTTCTTCCTCGTATACACCCTCTTCTTCGATTCCGGAAGTAACGATGGAAGGAGCTGTCTTATCAACGGCAAACTCAATTTCTTTTTCTGCAGAACGGTTGTCCTGAGTATTGGTAGCTCTGTCCTTGGAATATACCATTACAGAGTAGTTGCCGTCTTTCTTGAAGTTGTCTGCCTTAACAGTATATGTCATAGACTTCCATGACTTATCATCACCCTGAACAGTTACTTTATAGTCTCTGCCCTCTTTAAGGACTTCGCTGTCACCATCTCTGTCGACAGATACCTCTTTGTATGTAAGGCTGTCAACGTTGATCTCGGTAATAGTTACATCCTGAGGCTCGCTTGTATAGTACTGCTCAGTAAGTTCCTGAGTACTTTTACTAATAACATATACAGAACCATGTCTGTTAACTGAAAATACAAGCTCGTCTTCTGATACATTTCCTGCAAGGTCTGTGATCTTAACACTAAGAGTATAAAGATCATCTGTTTCCTTGTCATGAGCAAAGTCACTATATTTGATTGTTACTGTATCAAACGCTACAGACTGTGTAGATGTCATTGCAACTTCGCCGTGGTTTGCACCCACCATAACAACTGTAGTTTCAGAGGCATCAATATTTGTATCCTTGTAAGTCAGAACAGGAGCCACTACACCATTATTAGCTGAATAGTTTTCAACTCCGCTAAAGGAGATTTCAGGAGCTACAGTGTCTATCACAAACAAATCGCTTGTATATATTTCTGACTTGTTGCCTGCAAGGTCAGTTACTGTAATTGTGTATCCATATTTACCATCAATGGCAAAAGACATTGAAGATGTATACGAATTCTTGGCCTCATTTGCAGCAAAGGTTGTAGCTTTTGGAAGCGCAGTCATTGGCATATCATTATCAGATGCCTGTGACCTGATATCTACCAGTGTCTCATCAAAAGACATCTCATCGATCTTGATGGTTGCTTTTCTTCCAGCGTTGTAATAATAGGTGTTTCTGACATCGTTGTTGTCATAAGTTACTGTAACAACAGGCGCAGTAGTATCTATTATGAAAAGACTTATTGTCTGAGTCTCGGACTCATTGCCAGCTTTATCTGTAGTCTTAAATGAAAAATCATAACGTCCATCTTTTGAAAACTCAACCGTTTTAACATAAGTCTGATCGCCAGCTGCTGCCCATTCTCCTTCAGATGGAAGGTTATCAGGAGCATTCATTGTAAGCTCACATTTGCTACTGTCAAAAGTATAATCCTTAACAGTGATAGTTGCTGTTCTTGATGCGTTGTAGTAATAACCATTCTGTGGAGAATTATTATCAAAAGTAATGGTAACAACAGGAACTGTTCTGTCTACAGTAAATCCAGCACCAGTATAAGTATCAGATACGTTACCTGCTCTATCAGTCGCAACTGCATTAAGAGCATATTCTCCATCATCAGACAACTCAACTTGTGCTGTCCAGAAATCTGAACCTTCACTGTGAGTCCATCCTGTAACTTTGAGGTCTACAGTTGTTCCATCTGCTTTAGATCCTGTAATTACAGCATCTATTCCTTCCTCAAGGAGGTGCTTATCTTCAATGCTGATCTGTACAACAACAGTCTCTTTGTAGTAACTCTTATCTTTACCTTCAGGAGTAACTGTCGCTCCACCTGATGTATAAGATACAGTGATCACAGGAGCAACGGTGTCAATTACAAAACATGGACCGGCAACTGTATCTGCTTCGTTACCACTCATATCTGTAGCATTAGCGCTAAACAAGTATTCACCATCTCCATTTGATGTAAATGTATACTCAGCTACAGCACCCAGCTCGTGGCTCTGTTCTCCCTGATCTGAAAGTTCAGGCTTTTTACCACCATCTCTTTCGCTAAGAGTTACTTCTCTAATATATCTTTCTTCTACTGTCAGCTTTCCTGATATTTCATGATTAAAGAAATATGTGGTAGATGCAAGGTCTGTTGGGTATCCTTCGCCAAGTCCCTCACCTTCAAGTTCTGTAAACTTAATTACAGGTACAACGCTATCTATTACATAGCTGACAGGCTCAATTTTGCCTCCATTAACAAGTGTCTTATTGCCCGCACCATCTACAAGAGTTACATCTCCTATATAAACAGGTCCCTGATTTCCACTAGCTGATGGAAGTTCTATTCGGATTCTTCCGCACTCATCTATATCTTTGTCCTGTACTTCGATCTCGCATTGAATTCCATGTGTGCCCACAGGAAATTCATCATTGTAAATTACATAAGACAATGCACTGATGCCAGATGCAGTTACCTTTTTTGATCTGATTTCGGAATTTTCTGATGTTTCAACGCTAATAGCAGGATCATATGAGTTTGATGTATTTATGCTCAGGCAAAGAGGTCTCTTAGCGTATACAACGCTTTCCTGACCTTCACCAAAGTTATAGGTACCTGATATGCCATTATCATCTTCGTTATATGTAACCTCAATATCCTTAGCTACAGGGCTGGTACTATCAATCTTAACGTATATAAGACCGTCAGCATTAATTGCATTAACAGCTTTTTTAAACTTATTACTTCCTTCCGGAACCAGCTTATAAATTTGGTATTGATCCTTATCATCAGGAAGGTCAAAAGTAATCTCGTATGTCTTAACAAACCAGCCAGAAGCTTTGATTGTTCCAGTTATTGGTGTACCTGATACCTCATTACCTTCCTCATCAACAGGGACTAGAGTTACTGAATTGTTTTTATTTTTACTACCAATCCTGAAAAAAACAACTAGTGATACATCTGCATTATCTTCACCTTGAAGAGAAAGCCAACCATTTTCTTCATATGCAGAAGATGTATTTTTACCAGCCGTCAGTACTCGACGAGAATCAGTAACATAGTTTTTGATATTGCTATTATAATTCTCACCAATATAGTAATCTTTTTCTATTGAGATCTGACAGAAAATATTGTTTTCGTTTTCTGAACCACTTTCAACATCTCCGTTAGTATAGGAATCTCCTTCGGCTACGTCATAAATATCTTTTGCCGTTATCTTTATAATCTCATATGCTGCCACGTCACATGGAAATGTATATTTATACGTTCCATTTCCTGTATGCTTCATTTCCGCATATGTTGTACATCCTGTTTCGATATTTCTATATTCTATTTCAACATAGACGCCCCAAACAGCAGGCCATGTTCTTTTTTCTGCATCTGGGTCAGAAGAATCCACAGCCTCAACATTAACATCTACCGAAATAGTAACTTCATCCCTTGTTCTAAGAAGATTATCTTCATCCCAGTTGTAGTCATTATCTTCTGATGCACCATCTTTAAAATTGATCTGTCCATTGGAAATAACTATATATTTTTGGAGTCTTGGCACTCCAAGTACCGCGGATGTATCATCCGTAGAAGCTGTATTTGCAGAATCTAATGACGAGCTCTCAGTAGACGCGTCAGATGCTGATTCTGTAGAGCTTTCTGTTGCAACGTCTGAAGTTGACTCAGTTGCTGAATTTCCAGGTGCAACACAATCATCGTCAGAAGAATCCGATGATCCTGCATTTGAAGTTTTTTCTTCCTCTAAAGAGCCACCTGTAGTGGCGGAATTTCTTTTATCATCCGTTGTACTTTCTTCTGTAACTGATATCTGTTGCTCATTTGAGTTTTCGTTAGTTTCAGCCAGTGACTGAATCCCACTCATCCCAATTACAATAAAACATGCTGTAAGCAGCGCAGTAACTCTGAAAAACCAGTTACCTTTTTTACTGTGAATCACTTTGATTTCCTCCTTGAATAACCTAACCCTCTCTACAAGCATCAGCTTCTTACAACGACGATGTTGCAATCCATTCATGTTTATAGACACAAAAAAAGCTGCAAAGATCCTTCTTTGCAGCTAAACCATCTTGCATTTATTTGTAATACAATATAGTAAATCGGAATCCCTCAAATGGTATCCTCAAAAACTCTGACTACTTACCAAGATTTACAGCTTTGCGTCCGCCCGTCACCGGAAAGCGTTTGCCTATAAAAAATATTTAAAAAATCTTTACCCATAATATATTGTTAGTATTATTTCGTCAATACTTTTACGATGATTATCGTATATTCGAACATTTTGCTTTTTTGTTAAGTAAAACTTAAAAACTCTGCAATTCCACTATATTTCAATATTTTTATGTTATTTTTTTGCGTTAAGAAAACGTTTTTCCGTAATTTTCAGAAAATAGTATTTTCGTCTCTCGTAACATCTTTTTTCTCAGAAAAAAATCCCTGCAATTACCACTAATAGGTAATCGCAGGGATCTAAATACCGTATATCTAATTATTTCTCAAGTCTGATCACATTCCAGCTTCTTGAAGGAAGAATGCTTGTAAGTACACCGTTATCAAGCTTTGTACCATTGTAAGCTACAGGTGCTACGTTATCAGGATTCTCTTCAGTGTTTACAGCTTTAAGGTCATCGTGTGTGAGCATGATGTGCTCTTTTACCTTATAATCAGCGAACTGGCGAAGGTCAGCTGTAAGCTCGAAGTCATTCTCAAGGTCTTTGTTTACAGCAAAGATAGTAACTGTGCCGTTCTCCTCATCCTTAACAACAACGCTGTCGATGTAAGGAGCATCGCCGTGCTTGGACTCATATGTAGGAGTCTTAACAACAGATGTAAGAACTGTGCCTCTTCCGAACTGGCTTGCGTGCATATAAGGATAGAAGATTGTCTGCTTCCATGCACCTGTGTCTGAAGTCATGATAGGTGCAATAACGTTAACGAGCTGAGCAAGACATGCGATCTTAACTCTGTCAGCGTGGCGCAGGAGAGTGATGAGCATGCTTCCTACAAGGAGTGCATCTTCGAAGTTATAGATATCTTCAAGCTGGTGAGGATGCTCGATCCACTTCTCAAGCTTCTTGTCCTGCTCGTTGGAGTGATACCATACATTCCACTCGTCAAAAGAGAGGTTGATCTGCTTGTTGGACTTCTTAACAGCCTTAACGTAATCACATACAGATACAACAGCGCTGATGAACTTGTCCATATCTACAGAAGAAGCAAGGAAATCAGGTGTATTGTTCTCGTGGTTGCCATAATATGTATGAAGTGAGAGATAGTCGATTGTATCATAGCTCTCTTCAAGAACTGTAGCTTCCCACTTTCCAAATGTTGGCATACCCATATTTGAGCTTCCGCAAGCAACGAGCTCGATAGAAGGATCGATCCACTTCATAAGCTTACCAGCCTCATTTGCGATGCGGCCGTACTCATAAGCTGTCTTGTGACCCATCTGCCAAGGTCCATCCATCTCGTTACCAAGGCACCATAATTTAATATTGAAAGGATCCTCGGCACCGTTCTTACGACGCATATCAGAATAAAGAGTATTCTTCTCGATGTTACAATACTCGATAACATTCTTGGCATCTTCGATTCCACGTGTACCAAGGTTGATAGCGTACATAGTCTCAGTACCAGCCTTCTTGGACCAGTTCATGAACTCGTGAAGACCGAACTCGTTGGTCTCGATTACACCCCATGCAGGCTCAATGCGGTGAGGACGCTTTTCTACAGGTCCTACGCTGTCTTCCCAGTGGAAATCTGATACGAAGTTTCCACCCGGATATCTTACGATCGGCACTCCGATCTCTTTGATAAGCTTTATTGTATCCTGACGAAGTCCCTCATTATCTGCGAACTTGTTGCCAGGCTGATAGATTCCTTCATATACAGCACGTCCAAGGTGCTCGATAAAAGAACCATAGATTCTCTTGTCAACTTCCCCAACTTCTATGTTTCTGTCTACATAGAGCGTAGCTTTCTTAACTTCTTTGCTCATAAAAAACCTCCCACTATTTCTTGTTTCTTTGATCGAATTAAGATATTAATTCATTGAATTACAAAAATCGCAGAAGCTACGCATTTTTGTAATTATCTTTATATCATCAATAAATTCTACAGATACAGTATTTGTATCTTATCGTTGAGATTATTCTAAAATATTTTAGTATGAATGTATAGTCATTTTTTGCCCTATTTATATCAAAAATAATCATTTTTAATCCTATTATGTTTGTGATAGTATAAAAACATGGTTTTTAATTCATTTGGATTTATCTTCATATTCTTGCCCCTGCTCCTTGCAGGATGGAACCTGTTGCTGAAACTCGGCCACAGGCGACTTGCCATACTCTTTATTACCCTTATGAGCGCTGTTCTCTACGGTCTCTTTAACTGGAAGTACCTGGTAATAATCGGTATCTCTATGGCAGTCACATATCTTTTTTCCTATATTATTGAAAAAAGAAAAAAGGCATCAAAATTGCTGACCGCCATCGCGGTAATATTCCACATTGCAGTGCTTGGATATTTTAAATATACGGGATTTTTGGTTGATAACATCAATGCGATATTTAAGACGGATTATACATTTACCGCCTTTCTGCTTCCTGTGGGAATCAGCTTTTACACCTTTTCCCAGATCGCATTCGTTATAGACAGATCTAAAGGTGAGATCCCTCATTACGATTTTCTAAGCTATGCCTTCTATGTATTGTTCTTCCCTAAGATCATGCAGGGACCTATAGCTTTTCCTTCGGAGATCATCGAGCAGACCAATGATATTAAGAAGCTTTCCTTTGATCCTGACAGATTTGCAAGGGGCATTATTCTTTTTATTATAGGTCTTTCTAAAAAGGTACTGATGGCAGACACCATCGCTCTTATTGTTAACTACACTTACCAGCAGGCTTATTATCTCGACACCTTGTGCGTTATCGTTGCCGGGATAGCAACCGCCCTGAATATATACTTTGACTTTTCAGGTTACTGCGACATGGCAGATGGAATCTCTCAGATGCTTGGCTTTACCCTTCCTCAGAACTTCAATTCGCCCTTTAAAGCTGCGAGTGTTCAGGAGTTGTGGCAGCGCTGGCACATGACACTTAGCAGATTCCTTACCAAGTACGTTTACATCCCGCTTGGCGGAAGTAGGAGAGGAGTAGTAAGAACAGTATTTAACATACTCCTTATCTTCTTTATTTCTGGTCTCTGGCACGGAGCAGGCTGGAACTATGTTGTATGGGGACTTTTAAACGGAATCCTTGTTATATTCGATCATTTCCACAGAAAAAAGATCCTTCCTAAGAAAATAAGACAGGTACTGACTTTCCTGTTCTTTTCCTTCAGTGTAATAATCTTCCAGGCACCAGACCTTGTAACAGGCGGTGTGATGGTTAAAAAGCTCGCCTTCTTCACCTTCCCTGGATTTTTGTATAGGACTGCTGCAAACTTGTCCCTTTCAGAAACCTATGTATTAGAAGAAGCTGTGCAGCTTTTTGCTCCAAATGCGCTTAATATCTATTTCCTTGTTCTTATGATAATCATCCTCGCATTTTCTCTTTTCCTTATGACAAGACCAAATGCTAGAGAGATAGCAAATAGTAGCACCTTTAAGACAAGGCAGATAGTAGCGCTTGCAGTTATTGCTGTTCTTTCAATACTGTCACTTTCTAATGTACAGACCTTTATTTATTTCACATTCTAAGGTAATAGCAGGAAATAAAATGAACACACCTAAGAAGTTTATTAAAAAAATACTTATCGGCATAGTGGCCCTACTTATTGCGGTAGCTCTTGTCGTAGTCATATTTGATCCCTTCTACCATTACCACGGTCCCTTATTTGGTATGACTCCTGTCCTTACGGAAAAAGAGTACCAGTGCGTTGGAACCCTTCGCAATTTTGAATATCAGGGACTTATAGTTGGATCATCTGTTACGGAGAACAATGACAACTCCTGGTACGAAGAGGATTTTGGATGCGAAACAGTTATTAAAGCGATCCGCTCCTATGGTGCAACTGCAGACCTTTGCTACCTTCTTGATGTTGCATTTGAAGACCACAGTCCCGAATATGTTTTTTATTCCATAGATACTACTTCGCTTTCGGCTTCACCTGAGCCAACCTACGAGACAACAGGCTCTCCAACTTATCTTTATGATAAGAATCCTTTTAATGATTACACCTACCTTTGGAACAAGGATGTACTTTTTAAAAAGATTCCTTACATGATGGTCCAGTCTGTGTTTGCAGGTTACAACGATAACCTCTCTTACAACTGGGAGGCCGGCAAGGACTTCTCTGAAGCTGGAATGTTAAGCCATTATGCAAGATCATCCACTATAACTCCGATGAAAAAAGAAGATGAGTACGCAGAAAACCTTGTTGCTAACATAGCTCTTCTTACCGCGCAGGTTGAAGCGCACCCTGAAACAAACTTCAAGTTCTTCTTCCCTGCCTATTCAATTCTTTTCTGGGACAGTGCTTACAGAGCAGGAGACTCGGATGCTTACCTCTATAACGAGGAGACAGCCATCAAAGCTCTCCTTGAGTATGACAATGTTGAAGTATACTATTTCAAAGATAACGAAGAGATAACTTCTAATCTTAATAACTACATGGATACACTTCACTTTACTTCCGAGATCAATCACTTCATGGAACAGCAGATGGCAGCGGGAGAGAGCAGAGTTACCAAAGAAAATGTAGATATACTATTTGAATCAATGCATGAATATGTTGATAAAATAGAGAATGAGCTTGTGATCTACTACGAAGAAAACGACATGTTCCTGTACGATGTAGCATTTTAATGCAGTTCAGAACATAAATGATTTAAACTGCATATAGGTGAATATAAAAAATAAAGCCCCGGTGACCAAGGTCACCGAGGCTTTTTATTTACCGTTTAATTACAGTGTCTGTCCGCAGTTCTGGCAGAATTTGTCACCTTCGTTGTAAGGTGTTCCGCACTGAGGGCACATGTGAACAGGTGCTTCTGCAGGGATCTCTCCAGCAACTGGAGCCTCTGTAGGAGCTGCCTCAACTACAGGAGCTGTTTCTACAGCAGGTGCTTCCTGGTTAAGAGGTGTTCCACAGTACTGGCAGAACTTGTCGCCAGGTGTGTTTTCCTTACCACAGCTTGGGCAAGGATTTACAGGCTTAACTTCTGGTACAGGCATCTTGCTTCCGCAGTTAGGGCAGAATGCTGTTCCCTTCGGTACTGAGCTACCACAGTTAGGGCATACCTGCTCGTTACGAAGATCCTGAAGCTGCTTCTTAAGAGAATCGATCTTAGCATCGATGCTATCCATGTCAGCGATTACTGCATCATAGTCTGGTTCAACACCATCTGGGTTCTTCTTGAAGTTGTACAGAAGCTGTCCAAGCTTAACGATATCAGCGTCTTTCTGCTGCTGTGCAGCCTTGATATCCTGATTGATCTTGTTTGTTTCCATAAGGTCATTAGCCTTCTGGTTAACAGTTGCTGCCCCCTTTGAGATGCTGTCCTTGAGATTGTCAAAGAAATTTGCCATTTATTTTTCCTCCTGAAAAAACTTTTCAAATTATTTTATTCTTAATAAACATTTGCTATTGAGATTATAGCATAAAGGAAAAATCTATGCCTCGTTTTTTGACGAATTAACAGTTTTATTTCGTGAAATGCACTAAATAAACTTCGATTAATCCGCAAGTCGAGGTCTGTCTGTATTATGCTGTCGCTTTCTGCACTCCATCCTTGAGCTTTTTGGCAAATTCTGTAACGTAAGGTACGCAATCCTTGCCATACTGACCTACGATCTTAACGATAGCTGATCCAACAATCGCGCCATCTGATTTTGTAGCCATACTTCTTGCCTGATCAGGGTTAGAGATTCCAAATCCAACAGCGGCAGGAATATCAGATACTTCCCTTACTGTAGCGATCATATCTTCGATGTTGGTTGCAAATTCTTCTCTTACGCCTGTTACACCCATTGAAGATACAACGTATAAAAAGCCTTTAGCTTCTTTAGCGATCATCTTGATTCTGTCTTCAGAAGTAGGAGCGATCATTGATATAATTGATATACCATTTTCATTTGCAACATCTTCAAATTCTTCCTTTTCTTCAAATGGTATATCCGGAACGATAATTCCCTGCATTCCGCTTTCAACGCAGCGCTTCATGAATTTCTCTTTTCCGTAGGCAAAAATAGCATTTGCGTATGTGAGAAATACCATAGGAACTGAAACTTTACCTTCATCATGAAGCTCTTTTAACATATCAAAAAGCTTGTCTGTTGTAGTACCTGATGCAAGGGCTCTCTCATCAGCTTCCTGAATTACAGGGCCTTCTGCGATAGGATCAGAGAAGGGAATTCCAATCTCGATAAGGTCGCTTCCTGCATCCTGAAGAGCGATGATAAGGTCTTTCGTTGTATCAAGGTCGGGGTCTCCGCCTGTTATAAATGGTATAAATGCCTTACCGTTTTTGAAGGCATCAGCTATCTTAATATCTGTCATTTTTTCACCTCTTATCGCGAGTGATTACTGATTGAAGTGGTGGAGCTCGCGACACCACTTCGTGAAGTTTGAAAATTTTATATTTTCAAACTTCCTTAATCCTGAAGATTCTCGCCGCGGTAGCGAGCGATTGCTGCAACGTCTTTGTCTCCGCGACCTGACAGGTTAATTACGATGATCTTGTCCTTACTCATCTTTGGAGCAAGCTTCATGGCATAGGCAACGGCGTGTGAACTCTCGATCGCAGGAATTATTCCTTCAGTTTTTGAAAGGTATTCAAAAGCCTCTACAGCTTCTTCATCAGTAACAGCCACGTATTTAGCTCTACCTATATCATTAAGATATGCGTGCTCAGGTCCGATTCCGGGATAGTCGAGACCAGCTGAGATTGAATATACCGGTGCGATCTGTCCATCTTCGTTCTGGCAAAAGAGTGACTTCATACCATGGAAGATTCCAAGCTTACCTGTAGCGATTGTTGCTGCTGTTCTCGGTGTATCAGCGCCTTCACCTGCTGCCTCGCATCCGATAAGTTCAACTTCCTCATCTCCGATAAAGTCGTAAAAAGCTCCGATTGCATTAGATCCGCCTCCAACGCAGGCAAGAACAGCATCGGGAAGTCGTCCCTCTTTTTCCAGCATCTGAGATTTGATCTCCCTGGAGATAACTGCCTGGAAATCGCGAACGATAGTTGGGAAAGGATATGGGCCCATAACTGAGCCAAGTACATAGTGGGTATCAGCTACGCGGCTGCTCCACTCCTTCATGGCTGCGTTAACGGCATCCTTAAGAGTTCCTGTTCCTGACTCTACTGCGTTAACCTTGGCACCAAGAAGTCTCATTCTGTATACGTTGAGGGCCTGACGCTCTGTGTCGAGCTTACCCATAAAGATCTCACACTCAAGGCCCATGAGAGCAGCAACAGTAGCAGTAGCAACGCCGTGCTGTCCTGCACCTGTCTCAGCTATGACTCTTGTCTTACCCATGCGCTTTGCAAGAAGGCACTGACCAAGTACGTTGTTGATCTTGTGAGCACCTGTGTGGTTTAAGTCTTCTCGCTTAAGATAGATCTTTGCTCCCCCAAGGTCCTCTGTCATTTTCTTAGCTTCATATAAAAGGGATGGACGTCCTGCATAGTTATTAAAAAGATCAGTCAGCTCTTTATTAAACTCAGGGTCATCCTTATATCTGTTATA
The DNA here is from genome assembly GCA_947168935.1 of uncultured Butyrivibrio sp. Classification (GTDB taxonomy): domain Bacteria; phylum Bacillota; class Clostridia; order Lachnospirales; family Lachnospiraceae; genus Butyrivibrio. The sequence continues at coordinate 22,920 of CAMVNV010000019.1, forward strand.
GGCTTCTTCAAGTTCCGTGATAGCATTCATAAGCGTTTCAGGAACATACTGGCCACCAAATTTTCCGAATCTGCCTTTTGTTACCATGTTAATTAATTCCTTTCGTTATCATTAAATAAAACGATTCCATCGGTAAATAGGCTTTATGCCTATTTACCAGACTTTTGACACGAAGTGTTAAAAGTCCTTATACAAACTGTGACTGAGGTCTGTAGGCTTCCATAACTCTCATGAGCTTTTCAACCTTCTTCCAGTCCTTGTGTCCGTCTGTTTCAACTGCTGATGACACATCGACCGCATATGGTCTTGACTGTGCAAGCGCCTGTTGGATGTTGTCTGCAGACAATCCTCCTGCAAGGAAATACGGCTTATTAAGCTTAGGAATCATTGAAAGCTCAAATCTTTCGCCTGTTCCTCCCGGAAGTTTTTCAACGTAGTTGTCTAAAAGGAGCATGTCTACAGGAAGATTATCTACTTCATCAAACTCAGATCCGTCCTTGACTCTGATCGCTTTCATGATTGGAGCACCAGGACCAAACTCATCGTAGTGGCGCTTTTTGTCAGGGTTTGATGCTGCAATCTTTTCTCTAAGAAGATTTATGTAGGCTGCGTCTTCGTGTCCGTGGAGCTGGATTATCTGGATGATAGCGCTGTTATAAAGATCTACGATATGATTCATATCATCGTCTACAAATACGCCAACTGTAGGAATAGAGATATCCAGTGTATTCCTAAGCTCCCCGGCCATCTGATCTGTCAGATAATGCCTTGTCTTTGCAAAAACAAATCCGCAGTAATCAGGCTTAAAACCGTTCATTATTACGCAGTCTTCCTTGGTCATAAGACCACAGATCTTAATCTTAACCATTTGAAAATCCTCTTTTTCTTTTACAAACCCTGCAGTTTCTTTTTTCTATTTATTTTGTGAAAAAAGATTTTGCACTACCAACTACATTCCCTTAAGCCTTTGTATCATGCCGCTCTTATCATTTGCACGCATCATTGTTTCCCCAATAAGAACTGCATTTACTCCTGATTCCTTAAGCTTTATCATATCTTCTTCAGTCTTGATCCCGCTTTCAGCAACGAATATCTTATTAGAGGGAACCAACTTTCGAAGTCTTATGCTGTTACCAAGATCTACTGTGAAGTCCTTAAGGTTTCTGTTGTTAACTCCGACTATTTCAGCTCCTGCATCAAGAGCTCTTTTTACTTCATCCTCATCATGGGTTTCAACTATGGCTGAAAGTCCCAGGGATGATGCAAGCTCGTGATAGGCTTTTAACTTGTCATCATCAAGGATCGCACATATAAGAAGTATTGCTGATGCGCCGTATACCTTAGCCTGGTAGATCATGTACTCATCTATGGTGAAGTCCTTACGAAGAAGGGGAGTAGTGACTCCGGAATTAAGTATATCTTTTATATACTCAATATTACCTTTAAAATAGTCAGGCTCTGTTAAAACAGAAATGGCATCTGCCCCTATCTTTTCGTATTCCCTTGCAATATCTATATAAGGGAAGTCCTCAGCAATTATCCCCTTTGAAGGAGATGCCTTTTTGACCTCACAGATAAAATGGATCCCCGGGCCTGACAGATTCCTTTTAAAGATAAAGTCCGTGGCGCTGTTACCAGTACCGGTCTTATCACCAGTATCACGGCTTCTTATTTCAAGCGCCATCTCCTTCATCTTTTCAGGTGATATCTGGCTTTTTTCTATATCAAGGCGCTTTTTGGTTGCAGCTACAAGATCATCAAGTATCATATAATTCCTCTTTATGTGCTTCTTATTATGCGCTAAGCTCAGCGTACTTATTGGTTGCAGCTACGAAGTTTTCAAGTGTCTCAAGAGCCTTACCTGAATCAATAGTCTCTTTTGCCTTATTAACTGCATCTGCCATGGAGATTCCGTCTACTCCAAGATAGATTGCAAGAGCTGCATTTAAGATTACGTCATTTCTCTTAGGACCCTGCTCCTTGCCTGAAAGGATGTCTCTTGTGATCTGAGCGTTCTCTTCAGGTGTTCCGCCTACAAGGTCTTCAAGCTTGCAGAGCTTAAGACCGAATACTTCAGGTGAAAGCTCATATGTGTGAAGGTCGCCTTCTCTTATCTCGCATACTGTTGTAGGACCTGTGAGAGTTACTTCATCGATTCCGTCGCTTCCGCATACTACAACGCCTCTTGTGATTCCAAGGTTTGAAAGAACCTGTGCAAGTGGCTCAACGAGCTTCTGATCATATACACCCATTACCTGCATCTTGGCTGCTGCCGGATTGGTAAGCGGTCCAAGGATGTTGAATATTGTTCTGATTCCAAGTTCCTTACGAACAGGTGCTGCATATTTCATAGAAGAGTGATACTTCTGGGCAAAGAGGAAGCAGATTCCTGTTTCATCAAGGACTTTCATCATCTGGTCTGGCTCAAGTGTGATGGTTGCTCCAAGCTTTTCTAAAACATCTGCTGCACCTGACTTTGAAGATACTGATCTGTTACCATGCTTAGCTACAGGAACACCTGCTGCCGCGATAACAAAAGCAGAAGTAGTAGAGATGTTAAATGTTCCAACAAGGTCTCCGCCTGTTCCTACGATCTCCATAACATCTGTGCTTGGCTGAACTCTAACACCTTTTTCTCTCATTACGTTAGCGCAGGCTGTAATTTCAGTTACTGTCTCGCCCTTCATACGAAGTGCTGTAATAAAAGCTGCTATCTGAGCCTGTGTTGCTGTTCCGTCGAACATCTCACTCATTGCAGCCTTAGCTGTCTGCTCATCAAGATCCTTACCTGCTACTACCTGTGCGATTGCTTCTTTAATCATTGCTTTTTCCTCCATTTTAGAAATTGTTCCTTGAAGCATCAGCTTTTTTCATAAAGATCTGTCAGTTCCAGCTCTAAGATTCACAAGCAAATCTGTAATAAAAAAAGCCTCTGCCTCAGTTACATAACTGGGACAAAGGCTTTGAATTTACTATCATTGTACATTCATCGCTTCTGCGGTACCACCCATATTGGCGCGTGACCTTTCGGTCCGTTAACCCACTCTTTCAGATACTTTGTATCGTTACGATCAACATATCTGCCTGGCTGATAACGGTTCAGGTTCCCGTCAGCACCTACTTGGAATAATCCTTTCAGGCTGCCCTCGCAGGTCCATTCGGTATTTCGTCGTTACTACCTCACACCAGCCGGTAGCTCTCTGAAAACAACAGCCATACGTACTCGTCCTGTTCAACGGTTTAACTGCTTTTTTGATTTAATGAATTAAAGTATAAATGTATAAATAACAAAAGTCAATCCAAAAGATAATTTTATTTCAAATTAATAAATTCGCTACGCCGTATATTAATTTTGTCATATATTTATTGCTTATATTTTACCTTAAAACATGTCTTTCATGTTTCTAAGAGTCTGATCTGTTTCCTTGAGCATGTCTTCAAGTTTTATGTTTTTATTATAAGCAAAACTGCATATTACAAATATAAGATGAATTGTATATGGTTTGTCCTGCTCAGCCATAAGCCTTGCATTCTGCTGCTGCATTGATGCTCTTAGACGATCAATCCTGTCTTTTGTATCTGTTATGAGCAGAACTGCAAACTCATTTCCTCTAATCCTGCCAACAAGAGCTTCCTCTCCAAAGACATTGTGGAGGACTTTTGCAGTTCTTTTTACAGCATTATTACCTTCAGGTCTTCCATACAGTTCGTTTATAGTAGTAATGGTATCAAGATCGACGTAGGAGATTATTGCATATCTGCCATCTGTGTATTCGTTTTGTAAATAATCATAAGCATGAGTAAAGAAGCCTCTTCTGTTGTACTCGCCTGTCATGAGATCCTTTTCTCCAAGGCGGTCGAGAATCGTGTCGCCTCTTTCAACCTCTTCCTGAAGTGCTCTGATCTCTTCAGCCATGTTCTGGCATATCAGGTTTTTAAAAGCATCATTAACAGACGCCTGAATGATCTCATACATGAGACTTTCAAAGCCAGGGATCATGAACTGCGGATTGACCTTTACTGCGATCACACCATTTTGGTTTTCCTGGTAAAAAAGTGTTCTGACTATCCATCCACCAGGATTCATGGCTTCTTCTGTTGCTTCATCAAGATTATTCATAGTGCCCACAATGGTGCCTTTAGGAATATCCAATGTTTTTCCATCATTAAGGATTCCTTTAACCAGTATTGTTTCAGGCATAACCCATGGATTTTTTATAGTATTTGTAATACCATCTCCAAATACTAAGATCAAAGCATTTTTAACTCCGCCAAGTGACAGTGTCTTCATTATCTTTTTATAGATATCTACTCCATTACCTGATGTATGACGGAGTTTATCAACCATAAGTCCCAGCTGTTTCATGGAATCAGCTGCTGTTACTTCAAGTGGTGGCAAGCAAATTTCGTCCTTTGGGAGCGGGAGTTCTCCTGCTGTAATATAATTTTCCATATCTAGAACAGCCTGATATCCCTGCATTCTGTCATGCTTTTTCCAAGGATTGTTTATTGTTTTGTGTCCTCTGAAGTCTGACAGGATCAGGTAAGGTATCCTTTCAGAGATAAAGCGCCCAAGGAATCTGTCTTTATCAAAGTCAGATACGTCTTCTCCGATTTTATCTATGTCGATCATCAATCCATCAAAATTTTCTCCGTTGACATAGTCAAAAATTACTGTCTCCTGATAATCGTAGCTTTCATTTTTTTCCTTCTGTTCATCAGAAAGGATCTTGCCTCCGGGAAGAATTGTAAGAAGGATTCCTTCTTTTTCCGCAGCACGAATGGCTCCGGCACAAAAATCGCAGATTTCTTCGCTTTTCAGATCGGATACTAACAGACCTACTTTCAGCATGGCTTCACTCCTTTTTAAAGAGCAAGATAATAGTTAGTTTACTTTTTGAAAAGTTGCACTTCTACGAATATATATCGACATTTTATTTGAAAATATTTATCTATTAAACAATTTCAATCAGTATTTTACCGTTTAAAAATGTTAGATTTAACTATATTCGACTAATTGCACGTTATCTATGACGAATTGCATCAATAAAGAATGCCGCTAGCGACATTCTCGCGCCGAGAGCGGATGCTTTAACTACATAAAAAAAGAGATGAGACCTTATAGATCTCATCTCTAAAAATACTATTATACTAAATACTTATTTTTGATCATTCATCTTCTGAATCATCAAGATCCTCAGACTCTTCGATATCTTCAACTTCTTCATCGATGTCGTCTGATGATATATTATCATCTTCATCGTAATCGTCAGAAGCTACTACATCTTCTTCGCCGGTATCTTCCATGGCGTCGTCCATGTTCTCATATTCAACGCTTCCGTCAGATACCTTTTCACGAACCTTGGCGATACTTACTACATTTGCACCTTCATCAAGCTTGATAAGTCTTACACCTGATGTGATACGGCTGTAGATTGATACATCGCTCATACGAAGCTGGATGATAGTTCCCTGATCAGTGATCATCATGACTTCGTGCTCGTCATTAACGGCTTTAACACCAACAAGGCGTCCTGTCTTTTCAATGATCCTATAGCACTTAAGTCCCTTACCACCTCTGTACTGAGTCTTGAACTCTTCAAGCTTTGTACGCTTACCGTATCCGTTCTCAGATACTACAAGAAGTGATGATCCCTGAGAATCGATCTGCATTCCGATGATCTCGTCGTCGCCGTCAAGCATCATACCACGTACGCCCATTGCATCACGTCCCATTGCACGAACGTCTGTCTCCTTGAAGCGGATACACATTCCGTTCTTTGTTACAAGGAATATCTCTGAAGAGCTTCTTGTTGTCTTAACTTCAATAAGCTCATCGTCCTCTTCAAGATTGATGCATCTGATTCCGTTCTTACGGATATTTGAAAAATCTTCAATAGGAGTCTTCTTTACAGTTCCCTTCTTGGTTACCATGAAGAGGTTCTTGCCTTCTTCAAAGCTTCCTACAGGGATGATGGCAGTAATCTTTTCATCAGGTCCAAGCTGAAGGAGATTAACTATTGCAGTTCCGCGGGAAGTTCTTGATGCTTCCGGGATCTTATAGGTCTTCATTGTGTACACACGGCCTGTAGATGTGAAGAACATTACATGGTTATGTGTTGTAGTCATGAGAAGATCTGTTACATAGTCTCCATCTATTGTGCTGATACCCTTTATTCCATGGCCGCCTCTGTTCTGAGCCTTGAAATTATCTATTGCCATTCTCTTGATATATCCAAGAGATGTAAGGGCTATTACTGTATTTACATTCGGGATGAGGTCTTCATCTTCGAATTCTGCCTCATCATGTCCGATCTGAGTCTTTCTGTCATCGCCGTATTTATCAGCAATCTCTGTGATCTCTTTTTTGATAACGCCAAGAAGGAGATTGTGGTCTGCAAGTATTGCCTTGTACTCAGCGATCTTCTTGAGGAGTTCCTCGTGCTCAGCCTGAAGCTTGTCTCTTTCCAAGCCTGTCAGAGTACGAAGTCTCATGTCTACGATAGCCTGAGCCTGTGCTTCTGAAAGTCCGAAACGAGCCATTAACTGCTCTTTTGCACTCTGAACTGTATCACTTCCGCGGATGATCTTAATAACTTCATCGATGTTATCAAGAGCTATAAGCAGGCCTTGCAGTATGTGATCTCTTTCTTCAGCTTTACCAAGATCATACTTGGTTCTTCTTGTTACAACTTCTTCCTGATGTAAGATGTAGTATCTGAGCATCTTATCAAGAGAAAGAATCTTAGGCTCATTGTTAACAAGAGCAAGCATGATAACACCAAATGATGCCTGAAGCTCTGTGTGTTTGTAAAGCTTATTGAGCATAACCTGCGCATTAACATCATGACGAAGCTCAATAACAACGCGCATTCCGTCCTTATCGGACTCATCACGAAGAGCAGTGATTCCGTCGATCTTTTTATTCTTAACAAGATCAGCTATTCTCTCAATGAGCTTAGCCTTGTTTACAAGGTAAGGAAGCTCAGTAACAACGATCCTGTTCTTACCGCCGTTCATAGGCTCTATGTCTGTAACGGCTCTGCAGATAACTTTTCCTCTTCCTGTTCTGTAAGCTTCTTCAGCGCCTCTTGTTCCAAGGATTATTCCGCCTGTAGGATAATCAGGAGCTTTGATGATAGGAAGGAGTTCATCTATCTCTGTCTCTCTGTCCTCATTAACCTTGTTGTCGATCATAAGATTGATTGCTCTTACAACTTCTCTAAGGTTGTGAGGTGGGATATTAGTAGCCATACCTACGGCAATACCTGTAGTTCCGTTAACCAGAAGGTTAGGAATTCTACTTGGAAGAACAGCAGGCTCTTTTTCTGTCTCATCAAAGTTAGGTACGAAGTCTACTGTATCCTTGTTGATATCAGCTACCATCTCCATAGAAATCTTGGTAAGTCTTGCCTCTGTGTATCGCATAGCAGCAGGTCCGTCGCCATCGACTGAACCGAAGTTACCATGACCGTCTACAAGACAATATCTCATATTCCAGGGCTGGGCCATATAAACAAGTGCACCGTAGATTGATGTATCGCCGTGTGGGTGGAATTTACCCATTGTATCACCGACGATACGCGCACATTTACGATGTGGCTTATCAGGTCCGTTATTAAGTTCGACCATGGAGTAGAGTACACGTCTCTGAACAGGCTTAAGACCGTCTCTTACGTCAGGGAGCGCTCTTGATGCTATAACAGACATCGCATAGTCTATATAGGATGTCTCCATTGTCTTCTTTAAATCTACTTCCGTTATATCTGTCGTATTGGTCGCCTCTGTCTGATCAAAGACATCATCTGGAAGATCATTTCCGGAGTTTATTCCGTTCTGATTTTCATTGTCAGCCATTATTTTTTTCCTTTTCTTTTTTCATGGGAAAAAATATATCTTTTCCATGAATTGTTATTTATCTTTAAGATTTCAAAGTCATAAACTCAAATGCAATTGTCTTAAATATCAAGGTTCTGAACAAACTTGGCATTTGCTTCTATGAACTCTCTTCTTGGTTCTACCTTGTCACCCATGAGAGTAGTAAAGGTTACGTCAAGCTCTGAAACTGCATCTTCATCCATGTTTACACGAAGAAGAGTTCTTGTCTCAGGATTCATTGTTGTCTCCCAGAGCTGCTCGGCATCCATCTCACCAAGTCCCTTATAACGCTGGATCTTGTTGTTCTGGTCACGTCCTACCTGAGCGATGATGTTGTTAAGCTCTTCATCAGAATATGCATACCATGTTTTCTTATTTCTTTCGAGCTTATAAAGCGGTGGCTGTGCAAGATATACATGGCCCTGCTTGATAAGTTCAGGCATGAATCTGTAAAGGAATGTCAGCATGAGTGTTGCGATATGAGCACCATCTACGTCGGCATCGGTCATGATAATGATCTTGCCATAACGAAGCTTTGAAATATCAAAGTCTTCATGGATACCTGTACCAAATGCTGTGATCATTGTCTTTATTTCAGCGTTTCCATAAATACGGTCAACGCTAGCTTTTTCAACGTTCAGAATCTTTCCTCTAAGAGGAAGGATAGCCTGTGTAGCACGGCTTCTTGCGTTCTTGGCAGATCCTCCGGCGGAGTTACCCTCAACGATGAAGATCTCGCAGTTTTCAGGATTCTTGTCTGAACAGTCAGCAAGCTTACCTGGAAGTCCAAGTCCATCAAGGGCTGTCTTACGTCTTGTAAGATCTCTTGCCTTTCTTGCTGCATCTCTTGCACGCTGAGCAAGAACTGCCTTTTCAATGATTGTCTTAGCAATCTGAGGATTCTGCTCAAGGAAGTATGTAAGCTGTTCTGATACGATACTTGCAACAGCGCCTCTTGCTTCGGAGTTACCAAGCTTCTGCTTGGTCTGTCCTTCGAACTGAGGATCGCCTATCTTAACAGAGATGATAGCTGTCATACCTTCACGGATATCTTCACCTGTAAGGTTTTCATCTGATTCTTTTACCAGTTTCTGGGCTTTAGCATAGTCGTTAAAGATCTTGGTGGTAGCGATCTTGAAGCCTTCAAGATGTGTTCCGCCTTCAGGTGTATTGATATTGTTAACGAAAGTATAAATGCTTTCGTTAAATGCATCATTGTGCTGAACAGATACTTCTACATGTACTTCGTTCTTGTCTCCTTCGAAATACATGATCTGATCATAAAGAGGAGTCTTGGACTTATTAAGATAAGCAACGAACTCGCTTATACCACCTTCATAGTGGAAGTTCTCAACTCTTGGCTCCTTGATCTCAGCATCCTCAGGAATTCTCTCATCCTTAAGTGTGATCTTAAGTCCTCTTGTAAGGAATGCCATCTCACGAAGTCTCTGTCTAAGGACGTTGTAATCAAATACAGTTGTCTCTTTGAATATCTCTGCATCAGGCTTGAATTCTACAGTTGTACCTGTATCGGAGGGTTCGCATGTTCCAATCTCTTTGAGAGGATAGCATACATGTCCTCTTTCATAGCGCTGCTGGAAAATCTTGCCGCCCTGTCTTACTTTAACTTCAAGCCATTCTGAAAGGGCGTTAACTACTGATGCACCAACGCCGTGGAGACCGCCGGATACCTTGTATCCTCCACCGCCGAACTTACCGCCTGCATGCAGGATGGTAAATACTACCTCTACACCGGTAAGACCTGACTTATGGTTGATACCTGTAGGTATACCACGTCCATTATCTTTTACGATAATAGTATTTCCGGGTGTAATTGTAACTTCGATGTGGTCACAAGCTCCTGCAAGTGCTTCATCTACTGAGTTATCAACAATCTCGTATACAAGGTGATGAAGACCTCTTGCGGCAGTTGTTCCAATGTACATACCAGGTCTTTTACGAACTGCTTCGAGTCCTTCAAGAATCTGGATTTGATCCGCGCCGTACTGTACTGCTTCGTTATTAGACATTTATAAACCTCTTTTTTATCTGCTGTATTTTGGAATCAATTTTCTGATGTAACAGTTCCATTTACTACTCTGAACAGCTTATTTATTTCAAATCTATGATTAACAAACTCATCATAACCGGTGCAGGTGATTATTGTCTGAATATCACCAATTGTATCAAGCAGATAGTTCTGCCTGTTGGAATCAAGCTCTGAAAGAACATCATCCAAAAGAAGTACCGGATTTTCTTTTTTAGCCTGCTTAACTATCTCTATCTCAGAAAGCTTGAGTGAGAGAGAAGCGGTTCTTTGCTGACCCTGGGAACCGAATTTCCTGATATCTATGGCATCACTTCCTGTAGCAGCCTTAACAATAAAAGAGAAATCGTCCTTCTGCGGTCCAACACTGGTCTGCTTTAGGAACAGATCTCTGTCTTTAGCTTTTTTCAGCTTACTTTCATAATCATCAGCTGATACGTTCGGCTCGTAGAAAATCTTTAGATTCTCACGTCCTCCCGTAAGTTTTTCATGTATAGGCTCTATTATGCGGCAGAGATTACCAATAAATTCTTCTCTTGCCTTAATGATCTGTGTTCCGTAAGTGATCATCTGATCATCCTGCACATCAAGAAGCGGTCTGTATTCCGGATGATCATACATCTCTTTAAGCATCTTGTTGCGCTGAACTATGAGCCTGTTGAATCTTGAGAGATTATAAAGATAAGTCTCATCAAGCTGGCACAGTTCAAGATCCAGAAATCTTCGCCTCTCGGAAGGTCCGTTTTTAACTATTGCAAGATCTTCCGGTGAGAAAAAAACTGCATTTAGATGCCCTACATAATCAGCTGCCTTTTTAAGCTTCTGTCCATCGATCGCAAGGCCTTTGGTCTTACTTTTTCGAAGGTGCATATCAAGCTTATACTCGGCATGGTCTCTTTCAATTATTGATCTAATGTGAGCTTCATCATTACCAAATCGTATTACTTCACGATCTTTTGAACCTTTATGAGATTTGGTCGTTGCTGACATGAATATCGCTTCAAGTATATTGGTCTTGCCCTGAGCATTGTCGCCGTACAGAATATTGGTTCCTCTGTCGAAATCAAGATGAAGTTCTTCATAGTTTCTGAAGTTTAAAAGCTCCAGCTGTTTTATTATCATCTTTCGACCTTAAAACTCCTGCCTCTGTACTCAACAACATCACCCGGAACCAGCTTCTTACCACGTCTTGTATCAACTTCTCCGTTAACCTTTACAAGACCTGCCTGGATATCTTCCTTGGCATCTGCTCCGGACTGCTCATAACCAGCCTTCTTAAGGGCCTGTCCAAGCTTTATAAAATCGTCTGTTTCTCTTAACTTAACTATATCCATTTTAGATTATTAACCTCTGTTTGAATCATTATATGTATCGTATACAGTGTATGTTCAGAAATGCATGGATGCATTTCTATGTACCAGATACAGGATGTATAGAGTTACGTTCCGTAACTCAGTACATGTTTAGAAGTACATGGATGTACTTCTATGTGCATTAGTCCACTGTTGTAAAATTTACTGGCAGGATCAAATATGTATAACTTGCATCTGCATCCTTGATAAAGCATGGTGCCTTAGGATTTACAAGATACATATCGATATTGTCATCATCGATCGCACGAAGAGCATCGATAAGGAATTTTGGATTGAATCCGATCTTAAGATCCTTACCCTGCTTCTCGATATCAACCTTTTCATCCATTGATCCAACCGCAGAATTGATCTTCATTTCAAGGAATCCGTTCTCGATAGATATGATTACAGGTCTCTTGTCACCCTCTTTTACAAGGAGAGTAGCACGGTCGATACAATCAAGGAATTCTCTTCTGTTGATAGTGAGCTTAGTCTCATAGTCAGATGAAAGCATCTGATCGATGTTGAAATACTCACCCTCAAGAAGTCTTGATACAACTACAGTCTTCTCAAACTCAAAGAGAACGTGCTTATCTGTGAAGAAAATGCTTACAACTGATTCTGTAGAATCTGTAAGGATCTTGGATACTTCAGATAATGCCTTTCCAGGTACGATAACCTTTTTATAGCCATAGCTCTGTGCCAGCTCAACCTTACGGATAGAGATTCTGTGTCCGTCAAGAGATACCATCTTAAGCATGTTTCCATCAACTTCGAACAGCTCACCGCTCATGACTTTGTTAGTATCATTCTCTGAGATTGAGAAAATAGTCTGAAGGATGATGTTACGAAGTGTGTACTGTGAAACATGGATTCCGTCTATTCTTTCGATTGATGGAAGATAAGAGAAGTCATCTCCGCTTCTTCCAAGAATAGTAAATTTAGCCTTTTCGCAGCTGATAGTAACTTTGATATTACCCTCAGAGTTCTGGGATTCAATAGTTACATCGTTATCCGGAAGCTTTCTGATGATGTCAAAGAAGATCTTTGCATCTATTGCGATATAGCCTCTGTCAAGGATATTACCCTCAACTATAGTCTCTATACCAAGCTCCATGTCATTAGCTATGAATTTTATTACTCCTTCTGTGGTGTCAATTAATATACACTGAAGAATAGACATTGTTGTCTTAGCTGGAACAGCCTTAGAAACAATCTGAAGTCCACTTACAAGATTTGATTTCGAGCATACAAATTTCATAGCTCCGATACTTCCTTTCTGTCGTCAAAAATTTATATATACAGGTATTTGTTTTATCCACCTAAAAATTTCTAATGGGAGGTCACCCCGGTGAAGATAAAAGAAAAAGAATAAAATAATAATCTAAATAATATAGAATGTTTATAAGTGCAAAACCTTTATTATTATACAATTTTACAAGGTTTTTTACAATGAAAAGACTGTGTATAAATCCCCCATGCCCTGTGCAAAAAAGTGAATAAATTAAATACTTATTTCACTTTTTAAAACTGTCATGAGGTTGGTCCCAGCTTTTTTTTGATTATATCCACATTCTTAACAAGATCCTCATCGGTAGAAAGCTTGGCTTTAATTCGGCTTATACCTGACATAACTGTGGTATGGTCTTTTTTGCCAAGGATCCTTCCAATCTCTTCAAGTGATATATCTGTCATCTCCCTGCAAAGGAACATAATGATCTGTCTTGGAAGAACGATCTCTGAGTTACGTTTTCTGGATACAACATCTTCCTGTCTTACGCCATACTGCTCGCAAACAGTATTAACGATAAGCTGTGGAGTGATGATCTTATTTTCCTCAGGAGAGATGATATCTCTCAAAGCTTCTTTTACATTATCAATATTGATCTCTACATTATTAAGACGTGAGTATGCGATTATCTTATTAAAAGCACCTTCAAGTTCACGGATATTACTCTTGATATTTGTAGCTATATACTCAAGGATCTCATCATCGATGTGATTGCCGAAGTTCTCTGCATTTTTACGAAGGATCGCCATTCTTGTCTCATAATCAGGTGCCTGGATATCTGCGATAAGTCCCATTTCGAAACGGGATCTGAACCTTTCTTCAAGTGTTTCCATTTCCTTTGGAGGACGGTCTGAAGAAAGAATTATCTGTTTTCCGGCCTGATGAAGCTCATTAAAGGTGTGGAAAAACTCTTCCTGCGTAGACTCTTTTCCTATAATAAACTGAACATCATCGACCATAAGTACATCAACTGTACGATACTTCTCACGAAGCTTGGACATTGATTCCTGCTTACCGGAACGGATTGATTCGATAACTTCGTTGGTAAAAGCTTCCGATGTTACATATAAGACCTTTGCAGATGAATTATGCTCCATAATGAAGTGACCGATGGAATGCATAAGGTGAGTCTTACCAAGTCCGGGACCTCCATACAGGAAAAGAGGGTTATAGCTTTCTCCTGGAGACTCAGCTACTGCAAGGGATGCAGAATGCGCGAATTTATTATTGGATCCTACTACAAAAGTATCAAATCTGTATTTTGGATTTAGATTTGAATTTTCATAGTTAAGACTTGAGGATTGAGTCTCTTTTTCCGAATCAAAATCAGATGTCTTTTCATTATTAATATTGGCATCTTTTTGAAGTATGAAAGAAACATCAACAGCTTCTCCTATAAGCTCAGAAATAGCGACCTTAAAGAAGTTCTGGTAATGAGTCATTATGTAGTTGTGGGCGATTGAATTATCAGAAGGTATTAGAATAAAAACAACGCCGCCGTTATATTCATAGAATGAAAGAGGTTCGATCCAGGTACGATAAGAAATATCAGTTATGCCTGATTCTTCCCTAACGGCATCTTTAACATGATCCCAGCTGTCACTTAATATTGATGTAATTTCATCGGATAACATAGATTCCCCCATTAATTGTAGTAAGAATAAATTAATTTTATCGTAAAAAATACAAAACATCAATTTGGCGGGATTGTGGATAACTTTTTTAAAAAATAAGGAAAAAAATTAATCAAAAAGTTATACACTAAGGTCGTTAAGAACAAAATCAACCATAAAAAGGTGGATAAAATCTAAAAACAGCTCTTTTTAGTATCTCATAAAAGTACTTTATCCACATTTTTTCCACAATTTGTGGATTTTTATGAGAAAAACCAAATAAAACACATGTTATCCACAATTTCTATATTTGGTTGTGGATAAATATTTTATATACAAGATATTGATAATTATTTTGTGGATAACTTTTTTAATAATTTTTCATTCCGTAATATACGGACATTTTTCCGTTTAATCATACTTGACGAAAAAGATGTTTTTATATATAATTAGAACGATTTTTTCCACACAGGAATAATTACAGACCTATCAAAATCTGTTTTCCTGTCAGGGAAACGGATTTTATTTCCCGAGTCGAAATCCTGTTTGTTTAGGATTTCGCGCTTGTATTATTTTGGTAAAGGAGGTGTTACAAGACATGGCAAAGATGACATTTCAGCCGCATAAGCTTCAGCGTAAGAGAGTACACGGTTTCAGAGCTAGAATGAGTACTCCAGGTGGAAGAAAAGTGCTGGCTGCCAGAAGACTTAAAGGTAGAAAGAGATTATCCGCTTAAGGATACTTGACTTAAAGGCTGCATTTAATATAAATGTAGCCTTATTTTTTAATTACATGAAATCACTTAGAAAATCACACGAATTTAAAAACGTATATAACAATGGAAGATCAATAGCAGATAGGTATCTGGTCCTGTATGTGTGGGAAAATAAGACACAGGATAGCTATCTTGGTATTTCCTGTTCTAAAAAGATTGGAAACAGTGTTGTAAGGCACCATTTTGCAAGACTGATCCGTGAAATCGTGAGGCTACATGAAAAGATGTTCAATAGTGGTTTGAACATCGTAGTCGTTGCCAGATCAGCAAGCAAAGACGCTGATTATCACACGCTTGAGGACTCTTTTCTTAAGCTAATGGCAAGAGCTCATTTAATGCAAAATAATGAGCAGGTCTGATCGGTTAATGCAGATATATTCTATAGAATATTATGGAACATGGAGAAGTTTGAAACTTTTGTACGCAATTTCGTACACGCTCCTTAATTCTCTTTATTAATAGAATATATTACTTATCAGATTATGTACCAAAACTGCATGTAACTTTAGAAAATATGTGGCATTTCTTTTTTCTTTCAGGAGGTGCACATGAAAAAACTATTTATTATTCTTATCAGGTTTTACCGGAAATATATCTCGCCTTTTAAGAGCACAAAATGTCCTTACATTCCAACATGCTCAGAATATGCTCTTGAGGCGGTTACTAAATACGGCGCTTTTAAGGGTGGATTGCTTGCTTTATGGAGGATATTAAGATGCAATCCGTTTTCAAGCGGTGGGTATGATCCGGTCCCCTGAAAAGAGCGGAGGACTGCTTAAATGTTCAATTGGATTGCAGTAATTCTCGGTTATATCATGAACGCTATCTATGTCGTTCTTGCCGGAATTGCAGGGTTATTTACAAACGGTGACGGAAGCGTTGCTGTCGGCAATATTGGTATTGCCATTATTCTTTTCACACTTATTATCTATGTAGCTATGCTGCCTCTTACATACAGACAGCAGAAGTTCAGTAAGCTTCAGGCTAAGATGCAGCCTGAGATCAAAGCTATTCAGGATAAGTACAAAGGCAAAAAAGATACAGATTCTCAGATGGCTATGAACCAGGAGATTCAGGCTGTATACGGCAAGTATGGCGTTTCTATGTCAGGTAGCTGCGTACAGATGATTCTTCAGATGATCATCCTTCTTCCTCTGTATCGTGTTATTTACAACATCCCTAAATACGTTCCAGCTGTAAACAACGTATTTTCAGAGCTTGGTAGCGCTCTCGTAGGTCTTGGAACCTCTGCTTCTGATAAAGTAACAGAGCTTCTTTCAGGTTCTGCAAGTGCTTCAGCTATCGTTAAAGAGATGGCTGAAAATGGAGCATCAAGCGATTACTATGCTCAGCTCCTTAACAAGTTCTCTACAGCTAACTGGGAAGAGCTCTCAAACTGGGCATCTTCAACAGGTAACTCAGATCTTGTTAATACTATTAACACAACATCATCAAACGTTGAGACCATGAACAGCTTCCTGGGACTTACAATTTCCAACTCTCCTCAGTTCATGTTCTCTGAGGCAATTGATAAGTTCCATTCAGCAGGATTTTCAGCAGGCGTAGTTCTTGCTATCATCCTTGCTGTTATCGTTCCTGTACTTGCTTTCCTGACACAGTATCTGTCAGTTAAGCTTACAACTTCTATGACTCAGTCCGGTCAGAAGCTTGATCCTAACGATCCTGCAGCTCAGATGCAGAATTCAATGAAGACCATGAACGTAGTAATGCCTATTTTCTCAGCATGGATTTGTTTCACACTTCCTGCAGGTATGGGTATCTACTGGATCGCAGCTGCTGTTATTCGTACAATCCTTGCTATCATTGTTAATCACCGTATCGACAAGATCGACATTGATGCAATGATCGAAGAGAACCAGGCCAAGTATCAGAAGAAGCTCGAGAAGAGAAAAGACCTCACACCAGGCCTTACAAACTACGCTAACTTCTCTAACAGAAACCTTACTTCTCTTACAGAAGAAGTTACAACAAGCTCTGTTTCTGAAGATGATCGTACAAGAAGACTTGAAGAAGTAGGAGCTCTATACGATTCCGGAAAGGCACGCAAAGATTCACTTTTAAATGCTGCCAACATGGTAAAAGAGTACGATAGAACTCACTAATTGATATATGTAAACTAGGAGACTAAAGATGAGTGAATATAAAGAATATGCTGCAAAAACAGTTTCCGAGGCAATAACAGAAGCTTGTGCGCAGTTATCAGTTACATCTGACCGCCTTGATTATCAGGTAGTCAGCGAAGGATCTACAGGTTTTCTCGGAATGGGAATCAAGCCTGCTATTATCAAAGCTCGTATTAAGGAACAGGCAGTTGAAGCCGAAATCTCTTTTGAGGAAAAAGAAGAAGCTGCTCCTGTAAAAGAAGAAGCAGTAGTTTCTGAAAAGGCTTCAGAAGTATCTACTGAAGAAGTAAATGAAGCTCCAAGCGAAAGCAAAGCTCCAGCATCTTTTAACGAAGAAGCTATCGTATCCGCTGCAAGAGTTTTCCTTGATGACGTATTCAAGGCAATGGATATGCCTGTAGAACTCGGCATTACTTTTGATAAAGAAAACATCGTTCTTAATATAGATCTTAAGGGCGCAGATATGGGTGTTCTTATCGGTAAGAGAGGTCAGACACTTGATTCCCTCCAGTACCTGGTATCACTTGTAGTTAACAGAGGCCAGGAAGATTACATCCATGTAAAGGTTGACACTGAGAATTATCGTCAGCGTCGCAAGGCTACACTTGAGAACCTTGCCAAGAATATCGCTTATAAGGTTAGAAAGACCAGAAGAAACGTATCTCTTGAGCCAATGAACCCTTACGAAAGAAGAATCATTCACTCAGCACTTCAGAATGACCGTTATGTTACAACTCATTCAGAAGGCGAGGAACCATATCGCAGGGTTGTTGTTACACTTAAGAAATAATATTCGGCCTCTATTATAGGTAGAGGTGAAGAGTAAGATTTTACTATACACCCCGCTTTTTAGTGGGGTGTATTTTATGAGTTTGAAAATAATAATTTCAAACTCATTAGTCACTCGTTTCACTCGCGACATGAGGTTATGAGTTTGAAATTATTATTTTCAAACTCATTAGTCATTCGTTTCACTCGCGACATGAGGTTATTATGATACATACAAATGAAGATACAATTGCTGCAATAGCGACTGCAGCCAGT
>CAMVNV010000020.1 GCA_947168935.1 uncultured Butyrivibrio sp.
CGGGCCTTTAATTCAAAGTTGCGCCATTAAGGCGCAATTTCCTATTAAATAAAAATAGAACCACAAGAGTGATTCTATAAAAAATTTTAATATTTTTTAGTATGATTTAAAACCTGTTATTTACGAATCTGTTCAACCTCATATGCTGTAATATCAGTCTTCCTGGAATTTATAATAAACCCTTCCAAAGAAGTTCATCATACAAACATTATCATCATCAGGGCCTATTTCAAATGAGTCATAACGTGTGCCGTCAGATTTATACAAATAGTATATCCCCTGCTCATACTCGATATATCCTGATATTTCACCTCCGGCTTCGTTATAGTGAGTGGTGAATGTCCCATTAGTATCAAACTCTATCCAGGTAGGAGCATCAACATCTTCAGTCACGAGATACCAGATCCCCGGAATCTTATCAGCTTGTTTTCCCTCTATGAGAAGTTCACTTTCTTTAAGATAGGAATCGTCAATTATCAATGCGCCAAGCGGAGTAATGCCAAGTGGTGCAGTCTTTTTCATCCGTATCAGCTCATCTTCCATGTCTTTTACATCTGCAAGAGACATGCCATTGTACTCATCCGTGGAAATGAAATTTTTTTCATCTCTGTCAAGATCAAAAGGTATAGTCTCATCGCTTCCATAAACCATTATTTCTGCATCGGCAACTGGTATGTAATACATAGGAAGAATCTGCCCTTTTTTAGGAGTATAATACGCCCTTCCATACATCGAGTATTCACCGGCTTCTACGACTTCGCCATCCTTATAAGTGAACACATGAACAGCATTCCATGGAGCAGTTCCATTAGCCACAGTAAGTTCCGGAATGTCATCATCATCTACATATATTAGTGAAAAAATGACGTCTTCTTCGCTTTCAGGCTTATCCTCTTCTCCAAAATCTTCTGATAACTCTTCGGACATTGCAGGATGCTCCATGTAGTCAGAAAGAAAATAAGCATATGCAGCTATTTCTGCATTTTCATAAGATGCCGTATTTTTGCCAACATCAGAAATCTTTTTTCCCTCAGGAAGAACTACCGGATCATCCGTGGGAGTTAACTGTCCATCTACAAGAATGAACTTACCCGAACTTACATCATATCTTAGCCAGTTTGTGGCAGAACCACTGACACCCATAGATATTGTCTCACAGATCGTCCCGTCAGGATAAAGCTCTGCAATACCTCTGTACGGCGCGCCATAAGAGTACACTGCATCCCCATCGTGTGAATATATATCAACGATCGCACCATAATAAGTTATTATCAAATCGATCCAGTTATCATCGCCTATATCATAGTAATGATATCTGACCTCGTCATTATTAGTTCCATTCGGCCAGCCATGATCGATGAGCGCGGTTTTAAATCCAATCGCATCAAGCTCATCTTGCGATAATCCTTTATCCTGTGCCTCTTTGTAACGAAGAAGTACCCCATAGTATGGATCTACATCCGCATCTAATACTTCAATGCCTTCCAGAACGCGGATCGCATTATTGCAGTCTGTAACGAATTCTCTCAGATCGTAAAACATATCCTTGATATTGTTATCATCGCCACCGCAAAAATACTCAACTTCTTCCAAAACCCTATTATAAAAATCTTCACTTCTATATCTGCCGGATTCGTAATAATCCTTTAGCGCATAGTAAGTTCCATATATTATTGGGAAATTGCTCTCAAAGTTATTGCCAACATCTGTCCCAAACCAGAACTCATGAGCGTGCCCTATCTCTTCGCCTTCTTCTTGAATATCTTCATCGATGTCGTTTTCCAGGCGGTCCTGAACCCAGCTTCCAAAATTTACGCCTTCGTCATAGACCACACTTGATCCTACAGGGTTAGAAGCACGGAATACATCAAGGATGTCATCTTCTACTAATCCCTTAAGCGGATCTTCTGTGGTTTCAAATTCTGTGGTTTCAGATTCAGTATTTTCAGAAGAAGCTTCTGACGCGTCCTCAGATATACCGCTATCCTTAGGAACCTCTGGTTCATCCACAGATACACTTCTCTCATCGGGTGCTTCCTTGGTTCCAACATTGATCATACTTCCACAGCCAGAAAGCAGTGAGCATGTGATTGTAGATATCAGAATCAAAGCTATTAATTTTCTACTCATAGAATATCCTTTCAACACTTATGGTGTATATGGTTCCTTGATCAGTATTACTTTTCCGTCCTCATCAAGAACTATATTCATAAGCCTGCCACCCTCTATATCATACTCAGGTACATAAGAATTAAATTCCTCGATAGTAAGGAATCTGTGCATGCCATCCGGTGCATACTGGACGTAAATAACGCACTGCGATGAAATTTCATATTCGTCATAAACGCTATCGTATCCACCAATCTGATAATCATTATAAAAATCATCAGGATCAAGGCCGTACTCTTCTATCTTGTCAGTATCATCCTCAAATACAAACTCAACTTCATCGCCAAGGAGGCTTTGTCCCTGCCCACGTAAGCAGTATATCAAAAGCTCTGTGTATGGTTCTCCATCTGTTCCACCGGCACATGAAATCTCATCTTCCCTTCCGGAAAAAGTAAGTGATCCCAATGCCATGTATGCAGTCTCTGCATCTATAACTTCACTGGCACTATGAACTTCCACTACGTATGCAAATACATACCTGTCGTCATCAATGTACGGGCTTATAAATCTGGCCTGATAAGATACATAGCTATCACCGTCATAGGCGCTCCATATTGCCATCTTGGTCTTCAGACCATTGAGCCACTTCCAGTCAGGCTTGTATATCCACTCATCATTGTCATATTCGCCGCCATTGCCATATATGTTGATATATTCGTAGTCCATATCGCCATATATCTTTTGGATACATTCCTCTACATCAACATCAAAGCCATCATATTCAAAACAGGTATTAATGAATTTAATGTTACCATCTTCATCGGCGTCAATGCAGGTATAAGTGCCATCAGAATTTATTGTAAGCTCCTGATTAATAATTCCAGGGAGCTTTGCTTTGTTTTTGATGTATAGTTCATTTTTCCCAGAAACATTTCTTCCCGAAAAGCAGCCATCATCTGTAGAAATTACGTAGAATGGAAGATCCTGCGGAGCATCTGATACCCAGTCCATATCATAGCCAACAAGTGCTCCAAAGTCATTACCAAAGAGCCATGTATTAACATCATCCGGAAGTTCCTCTATATCTTTGCCCGGAAGATAAAAAGTCATTTCGGTAGAGCCATTTTCAAAGCCTTCAAGACCGCTGGCATTGGAATATTCCGAGGGTGCATTTGCAGGTACTTCATATGTAATCTCTTCTATGTCAGCCGTCCAGGTATACTGATCCACCTGCTTACACTTACCAAGCTGACCTGTAAAAGAACCATCTGTTTCACCATCTTCCTCGCCATCTTCCGATTCTACATAGTAGTCTTTTAAGAAGGATCCGCTAAAAGAGCCATCTTCTTTAAACTCTATCCATGTCCTGTAGTTGCTATCATATGGGTTCACAGAAGAAAGCTCAAACTCCTGTCCTGACAGTGCACTATAGAGGTCATATCCTTCCGTGCTCTGAGCTTCATCCGTTTCTTTTTCTTCCTCTTCTTTTTCAGATGTTTCTTCAGATGTTTCTTCAGACTTTTCTTCAGATTTCTCAGCGTCTTCCTCATCTGCATCTTTTTCGGACTTTGTTTCATCATTTTTATCAGAAACAGTCAAAGAAGCACTTTTGCAACCCGAAAGCAGACAACATGTGATTGTAGACATCAGTATCAAAGCTATTACTTTTCTACTCATCGGATCATCCTTTCTACACAAATCATCAACGCTCAGCGAATACTAAACCTTTACTATTTAATGTTATTGGTATTACGTTTATATAGTGTCACCATATCAATAATACAACAAAAAAGGAGGTATCTCTACCTCCAAATTTCCACAGAACCAATATAAACTTCCTTGTTTTCTTCTTTTTCAAAAAATCAAAAATGCCCATTTTATGTCTCCATTAAAGGTTTTCACATTTTCATTTGATTACTTTTTTGTACCAGAAGAAAGGATATAGCCAAAGAGCTTACAGAAACGAAAAATCCCATACAGTTAATTGCTGAAACTGTAGGGATTTTCGATTCAAATTATTTTGTTAAGTACATGTACGGATTACAGGATGTAATCTGGACATGTCTAGAAATGCACGGATGCATTTCTATGTCCCAGTTACATCTTACTGAAGATCTTGGTCTCGTTATCCAGCTCACCTGCAATCTTCTGGTTTTCATCCATTCTCTTTGCGATATTGTCCATATCGTTAACCAGAGTCTGGGTGCTTTCAGCAGCTGAGGAGACGCCTTTAACACCTTCGTCGATAGCTGTCGTGATACTGTTGATAGATCCTGCAATGTCTTCAAATGTTGACTTGAATCCTTCTGTCTTATTCGAGAAATCATTCATTACGGACTCAACATAATCTGCATTATCTTTATATTTTGCGCCGTCTTCACAGAATTTTTCAAACTCAGGCAAAATATATTCCTTGAGATATGCAACCAGCTCGTTGGCATTGTCAGAAAGATTATGAACCGCACTAACAACTATAGAGTTGATCTCCTGAATATTACTTGCCGTCTGGCTACTATCCTGAGCAAGAGAACCGATCTCACTTGCAACAACAGCAAAGCCTTTTCCTGCTTCGCCGGCTCTTGCTGCTTCAATTGAAGCGTTAAGTGAAAGAAGGTTGGTCTGATCAGCGATATTAAGGATCTCATCTGTAAGAGAGTTAACCTGATCAACGCTCTTACTGTCCTCGATAGCTTCGTTAAGAGCTACAAGGATCTTTTCAACTTTGGCATTGGTCTCGTTCATGTTGGCTCTTGCTGACTGTTCCATGGTGTTAGCATGTGCTTTCATTGTTCTTGAATACTCGTTGATCTCGTGGCTCTTCTTAGCCATTTCCTCAACTTCTTCTCTTACTGTCTCTGTGTTATTGTTAATGGTTCCGGCGCTATTAGCAACTTCCTGCATGGTAGCGGAAAGCTCCTCTGTAAGTGCTGAAAGATCTGATGCACTACTGTTAGAGGTCTGTACGCTTCCCATAACATCTCCAACCACCTTGAACATAGAAGTAGAGTTATTGGTGATCATTGTGAAAATATCCTGCAGAAGTTCAATAAATGAGTTAATACCTGAACTAAGTGCTCCAATCTCGTCATCAGATTCTACAGTGATCCTTCTTGTAAGATCGCCTTCTCTTCTGTTGATACCATCAATGATATCCTGAAGTTCATCCTTAGCTCTGATAACAGGATGTATAACATATCTCAGTACTATAAATGTTGCAATAGCTACTGCGATCAAGCTGATAATAATAACACCAAGACTTGCGAAGCTCGCATATCTGGTAGCAGCTGTAAGATCAGCTCTTGCCACATTTGCATCTTCATTAAATGTAGCTATTATCGCATCAATATCTTCACTAAGAAGATTTGCACTATCTGCGACTTCGCCATTAGCTGTTGTATAGGCATCCTTGGTCTTCTGATTTGCGCTTTGTGCAAGAAGGACCTTAATGGAATCCTGGAAAGTCTTGTAATCCTGCTGCATCTTCTCGTAATATTCCTGATTACTTGCAGTTGTAAACTTGCTATAAGAAGCTATTGTTTCATCAAGTACCGCTTCTTCTGATTCAATATCTGCAATAACTGATGTCATGGTCTCAAAGTCAGTAGCAACAATATGAGAAAGCGCAAGAGCATGGATATCTTTGGAAGTCTGACCGATAGTATCAAGTTCTGTAATAGCTACCATGTACTCATCTGCGATCTTGGATGCAGTGTTATTGACTCTTGCAAGATTAAAAAGTGCCATAACATTAGAAATAATGGAAACTGCCCCTAATAGTAGGACTGGAATCAATATAAGTAATCGAATACTTCTTCTTTTCTTCATGATTCAACCCTCCTATCCTTAAGAATTATCTGAGGCTTCTTCATCGGTATCTTCCTCCGGTGATTCCTCAGCTTCTTCGCTTTGCTCTTCGGTATCTTCTTCAGAAGTCTCTGTATCTTCTGACTCTTCTGAATTTTCAGCATCTTCAGCTTCCTCTTCGGACGCTTCATCAACATCTTCTGCATCTTCAGAAGTTTCTTCTAAGTCTTCTGCTACTTCTTCGGCAGCTTCTTCAGAAGCATCTTCCTCTTCGACGATTTCTTCTCCAGTGATAGCTGAAACCATCTCATTTAGGAGTACTTGAAGTGTTTTACCCGAAGGATTGCCTTCACTCATAAGAGTTCCAAAATCAGCTGCAGGAGTCCAATAGGTTCCGCCAACTCTCTGAAGGCTGGAGAACTCAGCCTGCTGCTGCAGTGCCTGAAGTGCTTTAGACTCAGCTACTTCTCCGGCTGCTGATGCATTGAGATTGGAAGGTCCCTGACCTCTCATTTCAAATCTTAAGGTCTGACTTTCTTCATTGGTCATAAAATCTGCAAAAAGAGTTGCCCATGCAAGATTTTCAGAATACGAATTAACACCAACAAGCTTATATCCAGCATAGCTAGCCATCTGAAGCTGCTGCCCTGCTACTGTATATGTAGGAAGTTTGCATGCTGCATAGTCATCGCCCCAGGCTTCTTTAATGGAATTTTCATCCCATACGCCGCTTACACCCGCTACAAAAGTTCCATCAGCCGCACCACTGGCAAAGCCGGAATTGCTCACACAGGTAAAAGCTTTATTAGTACCTATCTTAAGCATAGCCTCAGCAACATCTTCGCCTGTAATATTAGTTGTCTTTGAATTCCAGTTACAGTATGTAGAAATACCATCATCATTAAGGCCTATCTCCATATCTGTAAGGCCAAAGAATGAATACATATACCATCCGGAATTCATCTCCATGAAGACCTTCTTGCCCTGCCTTCCTGCAGCCAAAAGAAGTCCGTCCATAGTCTGAACATCCTCTTCGCTCAGATACGCCTTATTGTAATAAAGGAAATATCCGTTATCAGCAGTAAGAGGATATGCATAAAGCTTTCCGCCAACAGATGCAGCTTCACTTGCAGCAGCAAGGTTTCTTCCGGATATCTCCGAAGAATTCTCAACTTCTTTTAACACACCGGAAGCTACAAAGGCCATAAGCTGGTCATCTGCAAATGTAAATACATCAGGAGCATTTAAAACATCTCCCAATATCTCATCCTTACAGTTTGACTCACTGTGAGCTTCAAAGGTGATATTCAATGTAGCCTGTGAACCATACTTACTCTTAAAATTACTGATTATCTGATTGATAAGATCTCCATCTTCTTCAGCTCCCCATACTCTGAGGTTAACTGTTCCTGATGGAAGGGCACCGTCTGCTTCTTCCTGCGGAGCTTCCTGCTGCGCAGTTTCCTGCGTTTTGGATCCGCATCCTGAAATAAGTACAGCCACCAAAAATAGAGACAACAAGATAGAAAGGAATTTCCTAACCATTTTTGACCTCCTTGCCTTTAATAAAAAAACGTGCCCTTTCATTGGATGGCTAATCCATAAGAAAAGACACGCATTTCCATCGCTATCCTATTTATCGGACAGGCTGGTAAGAAGGATAATATAAAAAATTATTTAAACATATTAAGAAAATCTTTGATCTCATTAGAAAATTCTACAGGTAATTGTCCCTGAGGAGAATGTCCGCAGCCGTCTATAAGGCGCACCTCAACTACAGGAGCTGTTATGCTGTCAGCATACTCTTCAACAAGGCCAACCGGACATATCCAGTCGCAGGATCCTGATAAAAACAGTACCGGCACCTGATATACTTCCCGGGTATCAAGAACATTGAAATTCATCATATAGCTTCCAAGAGGCTTTTCAACAAGTTTTCCATATCTGTCACCGCCCATAGATGCTTCTATCTGGATCATATACCATCTGACATCGTCAACACCTGCAATAGGGCTTGATAAAGCGGCCAGTGTTGAAACATCCTTGGTTACAGTCTGAGGATGATATGGGCTTACAAGTATTCTAAGATTCATAAGATTTACAACACTCATATCTGAAGAAAACTTAGCGTAAGCTTCTTCCATCTTAGAAGTATCATCGCCTCTTTCCTTAGCTATCTTCAAGGCATCTTCATAGGAATAGGTCTCGCCGTAGTAGTCCTTTTCATTTACGCACTGACCAACGCCGATATAGGCAGATACCTTTTCAGGATGAGCAAGTACATACCTGCTGCCCAGCATAGTGCCATAAGAATGTCCAAGAATTATAACCTGGTCTTTGTTAAAACGATCGCACGCATAATCAACAAGAGCGTCAAGATCAGAAAGCTGAGCGTCAAAAGTCAGAGTTTCATTATCAGGATCAATATCCTCATTACGGAAGTAGGATCTGCCGCACCCTCTTTCATCCCAACTGATAACCGTATACTCATCAGTAAGATAGTCCTGCCAGCAGTAATCTATAAAACCTGTAGGTGATCCAGGACCGCCGTGAAGAGATATGATAACGGGATTGTCTGTAGACTCACCAATAATAGATACATACTCTTCCTGATCATTAAGCTTTACATAGATCTGCTCATTTATACCGTTTTTATAACGGATAAAATGTGAAAGCTGATTGATATTACGCCATGCGATAAAGAATGTAAAGGAACCAAATATAGCTACAAGAACAAGAATACAGATCGTCTTTAAAATTCCAAGAAGTATTCTGAATATAAGTTTTCTCTTTTTCTTAGGACCATATACTTCTTTTCTATGAGCAAGATGAATACCGATATGGCCAATACCAAGGATGATGGAACCAATCAGCATCAGAATATTGCCGCCATAGATACCAAGAAGGAAGAAGGCAATAACAGGAAGAGTTGCTCCTGCTACAGGAATTCCCAGAATACCTTTATAAAAATCCTTCATTGTCTTTTGACTTCTAAAATATCTGATCCAGAAAATCTCATAAAGGACCATGCACAAAAATGATATAAGAAGAACTACGCTCCAGAAATGAAATCCCTTAAAGTTAAAATCTGAAAAGATCAAAGCAACGGGAGTTACAATAAACTCTCCCACGCGCTCTAACGTAAGCAGAACCTTATTTTCATTCACAACATATTTTTCATAATCTGTTGGCTTATTCCTGGTCCAGATAATATTTGGAACCATAAGCATCACAAGCCAAATCAGACCTATATACGAAAACCCAAAACTCATAACATAATCTCCCTATCTATTTTATCGAAATAATTCTATGAAAAAATACGGACAGTGCATCATCAGCACCATCCGTATTATTATATGTTTCCATCCTGCAAAAGTATATATTCATAAAAGATAAATATAATATGCTATATCCATATTTTATGAACCATTCTCACATAAAGAATAACATAAAATTAAATTATTTCTTAAACAATCCACCAGCAAGATCCTTGATATCTCCAAGATCAAACTTGCCATCAGCAACAGTAGCCTGAATCTTCTTGATATCCTCTTCAGATACGTCGATGTTAACCTTCTTGAGAAGCTCAACACCCTGCTTGGCATCAGCTTTTGCGATCTGAGCCATAAGCTCTTTGTTACCATTGATCTTCTTCATGATCTCAGCAATGTCCAGAACATTTCCCATAGTATCTACCTCCGCTAGTATAATAATATTTTTGATAAACCAAAGAGTAAGCCTCAAACTACTCTTCACCCCAAATTAAATACATAATAATTATAGGATTATTCGCATAATAATTCTATATATTTTTATGTACGGATGTAGTAAGTATCTAAATATAGAAGATATAGGACATATCTAGTACATGTTTAGAAATACATGGAAGTATTTCTTTGCACATATCAGGGAATAATCTTAAACAATGCCGTATTCTTATAAGCCAGGGGACTGTCATATGCAAAAGCTATCACACCGTCATGATCTGCCTTAACTGTCTGTAACACCTGCGCAGTATAAGGGTCTGTAATATAGGCAATGATCTGCCCCTTGTGAACCTCTGCTCCCACCTTTGCAATTGAATCAAGAAAACCTGCATTACTTGATCTGATGGTTATAAACTTATCACTTTCTACCACCTTCGAGGGAAAAAAAGGAACGCTCTTGTACTCAATAACGCCTTCTCTTTCAAGGAAGTTAAGTACAGCATTTACGCCAAGGTTAGCGCTCTTTTTATCTATCTTTTCAGTACTTGAAGTATATATAGAAAAAGCTTCTGTATCCCATATCTGCCAGTTGTAATTAAGGGTAGTTGTATCAAAGGGTCTCGGCTTATGAAGAACTATATATGGAAGTCCAAACTTTCTTGCAAGGTCAACATTTTCATTGCCTGTCTTCATCATTCTGACCTGGGGGATAAAATGTCCCGGCATATAAAATGATGCAAACTGGATTCCGTACTTATATTCCTTGACCACCTTAAAGATTCCATCAGCTATTCTCTGGGTAGTCTCGCCAAGATCGTAGCCTGGGAACATTCTGTTTATGTCCGTATTATCAATGCTCCAGAATCTCTTTTTGATATTTACAGAATAGGGATTTGCACAGGGGATCACCATTATGGACTTTCCCTTTTTGATCATCCCTGCTTCTTCTATCTCTTTTAATTTCTCTATAAGACGGCTGCAGACATATATCTGCTGATATTCATTACCTCTTAGGCTCCCTACAATGCAGACTGTCTTATTGCCCTCACCAAACTCGTATCCTGTAACTTTAAAATCGTCCCTATATAGCCCCTTAAAAGAGTATATCTCGCTCTTTTTCATAAAGTATCTCCCAAATGATCCGAATTATATTGTTTTCCTAATATCAGAAAACTATTTCTTATTTTCAAGAAGTACCTTTTTCCTAAGTATCCTTCCCATAAGAGACCCTTCATCAACTATAGGGTACTCTCTTACAGTGAACAAAAGCCCATCTTCAGGAGCTCTTACATCTTCAAGCACATCTCCTGACAAGGGACTTATTATCCTTCCAACAAGATCGCCTTTTTGAACCAAAGCGCCATACTCTTTTTCCTTAATATAGACTCCGGTACAGGATGCATTCAAAAAGCATACATCCGTTCCATCGCTGTCATGAGCAATGATAGGGCTTTTGATATTATCAACATCCCCCTGCCAGATTTCAAGCTCTGACATTAGTGAAAAGATACCGCTAGTCAGCTGTTCTCCATATTCTTTGGTGATCCTCATGCCAACACCCATCTCCACAACGAGGGTTTTAGTACCTCTGCTGTTAAGCGAATAGGCCATGGTGGATTCTAGAACGGTGCTGTTACCATGGATCCAGACAAGGTCCATATTGGACTTTTGGGCAAGTGGCACAAGTTCATTAGCACTGACTTCATTGATCCTTATCTGGGGAACCTCTGTCAGGAATATGTTACTTGCGTGGATATCCAGAACGAGGTCTGCCCCTGTCAGTTCCTTAATGATCTCAGATGCCAGGTACTCGTTCATATCTCCATCAGTATTACCAGGGAAAATCCTGTTCATATCAAGATCAAAAGCAGGTATACCACGAGTGATAGAATCTATACCAAAAGGATTCATGGCAGGATAGATATCTACGATTCCTGAAAGCTTGCCTGCTGCCTTTTTGATCTTCCTTGCAACTTCATAGCATACAAACTGTCCTTCAAGCTCATCACCGTGTATACCTGTGACGATACATATTCTCTTTTTGTTCTTATCTCCCGCTTCAAACCTGTGTCTTTTGATAAAAAAATCTTCGCCCACAGGAAGGGGAAATCTGACTATATCGCTTATTGTCTCAATCATAAAAAAGACCTACCCTTATATTTCATTAACTATCACTGATATCTCCTGGGTCTGCTGTACATTACCTGTAAAGATACCCTGGTTTACAAGGCAGTCCCTGAAGTCTCTACCATTTGAGATCTTGATGTATTCGTCGCCTACCATCTTGTTATTGGTAGGGTCAAAACCTATCCACTTCTTGTCATCCCACACTTCAACCCAGGCGTGGGAACGTCCTTCGCCTATCATCATGCCTGTTACATATCTGCATGGGATCGACTGCATGCGGCATAGGGACAGCATTATGTGTGAATAATCCTGACATACGCCACATCCCAAGGTAAGAGCTTCTTCTGCAGTAGTCTCCATTTCAGTACAGCCCTGCTGATAAGTAAAGTTATTATGTAGAAAGGTCATTATCTCAAATGCTTTTTCTTTACTTCCTTTAATATTTTCAAGATCAATTCTCCTGGCAAATTCCTGTATCTCTTTTCCCGGAGTAGTGATCCTTGTCTGATATCTGAACATTCCCACCATATGAAGGTCTTTGGCATTTTCATATTCATTAAGACCAGTCTCAACTTCACCGCATACGTCAAAGCCAAAGCATGTGTGGGTTCCTTTGGTATAGCCAAAAATTGTTATGTTTCCATGGGAATCAGTGTCTGTTCCCGTTATGTTGTCAGGAAATACCGATACGGATATGCGCCCTACTTTCTGAATATCCGTATCATGAGGTGTGCACTTTAGAGAAAATCTATGCTCTTTCACTTCTGAGCTGAACGAAAGCTTCATATGATATTCAAAATACAACCTTTTCAATTTGTATCAACCACCAATCGCTCTACAGCATCTGTCAACGTGTCATAAGGAACATCATCGAGCTGAACAAGGTAGTTCACATGTGCAAGCGTCTTCATGCTGTATCTTATTTGACTTTTATCAATCCTGTTTGAAAGTCTTCTTGCTTCCCGCCTGAGCATATCAGGGTCTTTACCAAGTCTTGAATAAATATCAATTCTTTCGATCAGCTTACCGACTTTGATGATGTTTCTGATCTGCGACTCATCTATATCATCGTCGGCCATTCCCCAGAAGGCGGCTATATTATCAGTAACCTTCTGAAGTCCAAGTAGTGGTGCATTTGAAAGTGATGCCTGATTCATGGCATATACAGCCAGCTGAATATATGAAAGCGACTCACTTCCGATCTCTTCTCTAAGCACTATCGCATTGTCATAAGCCCTCATAAGATTGGAAAAAATAGAGTTCTCATCTTCAAGGCTAAAGCAGTATTTCTGACTAAAGTCTTCCCTTGATTTATATATATTTGGTATATCCTGACTTTCACAGAACTTGCCATACTCGATCTCATCAAAATCGATCATTGAATCGAACCTGTCTGCGAAGATTTTGATAGTGGTATAGACTCTTTCCGTATACCTCCCTAGCCAGAACAGTCTGTCGGTGTTTTCTATTGAGATAATACCCATGTATCTTTAAAACCTCCTCCCTGTGAAGAATTAACTATAAATGAATCCGGATTTCTGGAAAATCTTGTAAGGCCGCTCTTCCATACCATTGGCTCTTCTGCCATAAGTACAAAGGCTCTTAGGTCTGCCTTTCTTGGAACGAATTCTCCTTTTTCCATGATCTCTATATCTACAAAGTCTATGACTTCCTGAGCTATGAACCTTCTTGGCTCTTTTTTTAGCATTGCTATGAATCTTGCCTTTTCTTCCCTGGTAAGCTTATTGCCAAATACAACGCCGTAGCCGCCTGCTTCAGCAACATCTTTAAGAACAAGATCATCAAAGTGCTCAAGAACGTATTTCATATCATCTTTGTAGAAAGGAAGATACGTAGGAGCATTGTTAAGAATAGGTTCTTCTCCAAGATAGTATTTGATCATCTTTGGAACAAAGTAGTAAATTCCCTTATCATCAGCAACTCCGTTACCAGGCGCATTGATGAGTGCCACATTTCCTTTTCTGTATATATCAAAAATATGAGGGATACCTATAACAGATCCTTCGTTAAAGCTCATTGGATCAAGGTATTCATCTGAGATTCTTCTGTATACTGCGCCAACTCTTTCTTTTCTTCCGGAGTAGTCTATGAAATACAGATGGTCGTTTTCTACAATAAGCTCATGACCTGATACAAGATGAGCTCCTGTTTTTTCTGCAAGATAAGAATGTTCAAAGTATGCTGCGTTATATCTGCCAGGCGTAAGGATAACAGTATGACCGCCACAGCTTACGTAGTCCATGGTATGACGGAGCATATCTGCATAATTTCTGTTATCTTCAATATGCTTACCTGTAAAAAGAGATGGATCGCTACGCCTTGTAATACTTCTGGCTATCATTGGATATGATGCTCCTGAAGGAATTCTTAGATTATCCTCAAGTATGTACCAGGTTCCATCCTTACTCTGAACAAGGTCTATTCCTGATATATGTGAATAAACTCCCTTTGGAGGTACTATTCCCTCACACTGAGGAAGATACCCGCTTCCTGCATAAATAAACTCTTCAGGGATAACCTCATCTTTAATGATCCTCTTATTACCGTAAATATCTGCAATAAAGAGATTCAGCGCCTTAACTCGCTGCTTTAATCCTTTTTCCAGATAGGCAAATTCAACGCTGTCAATGACTCTTGGGATCATGTCAAAAGGGAAAAGCTGTTCTTTAAATTCATTATTCTTATAAATACCAAACTTAACACCATACCTTGCCAGCTGTTCGTTGACAACGTCTGTCCCTGCATACACCTCCATATCTTCTACCCGATCTCTTTTGCCACACATTTCCATGTAACTTATCATACTCATGCCCCCTTCCTTTTTGGCTTGTCCCAGTAAAACATATTGTTAAGCTTATGGATGATCTTGTTGCTATCTTCAAGATAGTAGTCCGCCTTGCTACGCTTATCATCACTTAAGCTAACGACTTTATTTATTCCATAGTTTTCCTTCAGATAGTCAACCATATTCTCAACAGAGGCATTCTGGTTGTAGATCTTGAGATATGAGTATCCCTTATAGTCATCTGATGGATATGTGAGAAACTTAAGATCGTGGTCCATGCCAGCTTCCTCAAGTTCTGTTATTAGCCTGTCTATCCTGTCTGTCTTATCAATGCACATCATGTATACGACGGGGTGCAGTTTTGGTCTTTCCTTATTCAGGTAATTTCTGTAAGGCGACTTATGCATCTTTTCATAAATATCTTTTTCCGCCATATTCTTAAGGTCCCTATAGTAGATGATAAGGACATCTTCAAGAATTACCGTTGTAAAGAGGTTAAAGCCTCTTTCGAATATAAAGTCCTCGATGGTCCCTGCGTGGGATGCTGATATCACATAAACCTTTGGATATCTGTTCTCACTTGTGTCGTAAAGGATCGCACCGTCCATTGCTATAATGGGAAGTTTTAACTTTACACAGGGCATTGCTTCGAGAAAGCCTGCCGGTGTTCTCTTGGTCATAAAGGAAAGCTTAATGCCTGATTCAAGCATGTTCTGTATAGATACAAGTCCGTATGGAGTAACTCCTCCCTGCCTTTTGTCCATGGACTTATCTATATCTACGACAAAGAGATCTTTATCAGCCTTCCTTCCATGTATACGAATTGAATTAATAGTCAGACCTACAAAAATACCTATAAGTGTATCAAGACACCTGTCTATAACGAACAGATACGGATTTTCATCCGTCAGATGATTGACTACTATACTTAGAAATACAACGCAGGAAAAATACGAAGCTTTCTTTTGTCTTATTAAAACCGTGGTATATATAATTGGTATAAGAAGGGCTGATATAACAAAATAATGAAGGATGCCATTTCCTGTATGGAACAGATTTAATTTAAAAAGAAGATACAAAAGTCCATATACAGCCCCGATCAAGGTTCCTATGGTCCTCTGGATGGCATTGCCCACTGTGTTCTTGGTCTGGTTCTGAATGCACCAAAGAACTGCAAGAGCCGAATAAAACGGAGCTCCGTGCCTGCCGCGTATAAGATATATGAGAAAACATATCAAAACGCCAACCGCTGATTTAATTATTCTCATCCCAATATGCGGAAGTTTTGTTTTTCCCATATCCCTAATAATCCCCCCGTTACAACTTTAAAAAGGTTATACACGGAAAATGGCGCTTCGGATAAACCGAAACGCCATTGTTCCAATGTATATGCCCCTGTCATGGATCCTCTGCAGCACAAGATTATAATGATATTACATCGAAGATCATGACATATATATAAGAATAGAAAAAAAGAGGATGCATTGAATCGGTGCCTGATTCAAAACATCCTCGTTTGTTTAAGTATAGCTAAAGAACATATATTTTTACAATATGGGATTTTTCACAATTTTCATTGATGCATATTAATAAAAGTTCATGTTTTTGACTATTATTATATGGCGTGATATTAATCAATAACATCCGTATGAAACCTTGATAAATGCTCAAAAGGAAGGATCAATCGTCCTCTGTATAGGCCGCATCCGTCATTAATAAGGCTGTTATTTACTGCTCCAAACATGTTTACATCTACTTTGGAAAGGTCTAGCCCCTTTAAGAGAACGCCTCTTTTATAGGCTTCATCAAAGAATATGCACTTGCCTTCAGGAATATCTGACCTTGTGGTTCGCTCCTCTAGCTGACTCTTTTCATATACAGCATGATTGGCTGTTCCTATCTCAGCATAGTCATCCATCTCTTTAGTTCTGATCTGGACTTCTATGTAGCTTCTGCTCTCGTTATCAAAAAAGGTGATATGAAGAGACTTATAGCCGTACTTATTAGGACACTCAATATAATCCCTGTAATATGGCACTACCTTTGGATTTAAAAGCTTTGAAGATGGATTCTTCATATCATTTGATACTTCTGCAGTAAAGCCCCTTTGCTCAAGGAAAGCAGGAAGGGCATTTGCTATCTCATAAATAAATTTAAGCTCTTCTTCGTACCTGTCAGTTCCTTCATCAACATGCCACTTTGGAAGGGATACAACTATCCTGTAGGCGATGAGATCTCTAAAGTGCCTGCTTCGCTGCTTCATTTCTATTTCATCAGGGAATTTACCAGTTTCTTTGTAATAGTCAGTAACTTCCTCGACTATATATCCGTTGAATTTCTGCTCAGCTCTTATAAGGGACTTGATCCTTCCTTTAAAAGTGAAGGCAAGAAATGGATACTGCACTGTCATATACTTATAGAATTCTTTGATCCTTTGTGACTGGGATGTGAGGAATTCGTTGTGCTCCAAGATTTCTTCAAGTTGCAGAAGAAAATTGCAGTGAGCTATATCTATGCTGTTACCGGATTCTATGGCGGATTTTTTAAGGTCGTGGGAATACTTTTGTATTATCTTAAGGACTGTATCCCCATTATATAAATAATCGTTTAATGATATCATGAATCTCCTCCTTTGGGGCTTTTGAAAACGCGACGTTCATGTATCAATTGCTTTATAGCATATTACATGTTCGTCTTTCATGTCGTTGCATAAGTAAAAGTTATTATCTGAAACATCAAATATGCGTACAATGCCATCATCCATGATCTTTGAATCTTTAAGGAGATCCGGATTATAAACCAGGGTCTTATCGTTTTCAAAAATGGCATTATAGAGTATCCCTGATTCAACAAGGTCCTGGAAGAAGTGGCTTCCATAGGATAGCTCTGGATTATATCCGGCTCTTGAATCTGATATCTCGCAGATTGCGTCAAACTCGCTTATATCAGAAAAAGTTGTGGGTACTCCAAGTTCAGGGGATGATGTTCCAATTCTGCCGGGTGCCATAAGGACCATGTGCTTTCCTGTATTTCTCATCTTCCAGTTGAATCCGCCTATTACTCCTGCCACCTTGTACTTGTCCTGATATGGCATGTTGTAGTATTTAACAGGATCTACGTATACTATAGTGTCGAGTTTAATATTCCTTGACATACCCATAGCTGAACCTTTGCATTCAAATAGTATATTTTCTTTTTCTATGTTATCAGGCACAGTCATATCTACAGAATCTGCAAATACCTGCAGAGGCCTGCACTGAAGCATGTTTATGACATAGTCACCGTTTTCCGAAAGGTTAATGGTAAACTCAGTGTCTACTGGATAGTCATATTCTTTTTGTATAGTTTTTAAAATATTCTGAAGGTCCTTCATGAGGCCTTCTTTTCTTACAAGTCCCTGACATGAGATAAACTCTATATCTCGGTCCTGGCCCCTGTCTCTAAACATTCTCTCAGCCTCAAAGTCGTGCTCTAAAAGTAGTCTTTTTAGATATGCCGGAAGAAGCTTATAGACTTTATCAAGGTCTACCTGCATGAGCTTTCTTTCAGCCCTGTTAATTAGTTCGAGCTTCTTCTGAGAATACTGGTGCTTTTCTGCCGAGTTGTTAAAAGAGGTTGCTGTAGGGTCAGAAAGACTTACTAGTCTTGGATAAGAGCCTTCCGTTCTGTCAACAGCTGATGTTCCAAGGCCCATTACTAGTCGCAGCATTCCAGCTTCCTGGTCAAGTGACTCCATAAACTTATATGGACTATAGGAATAGCCAACACCTGCTGCGCAGGGCATATAGTACTCTCCATAGTATGATCCGGAAACT
Source organism: uncultured Butyrivibrio sp. (assembly GCA_947168935.1). Classification (GTDB taxonomy): domain Bacteria; phylum Bacillota; class Clostridia; order Lachnospirales; family Lachnospiraceae; genus Butyrivibrio. The sequence continues at coordinate 18,369 of CAMVNV010000020.1, forward strand.
CTCTGAACCAGAAGTGCCATCTGCTCATCTCTTGCCTGAAGACCGCGCCTACTTCTATAGTCAAGAGCTGACCTACTCATAGTGCTGGCATAAACTGTTCTTATGGCAATTTCAAATTCAAGAAGTCTTTGGTCCATGCTGCCTGAATTTGAACAGAAAACTGATTCGTATTTTCCCGCAAAGGCATTACCAAAACCGTCCTCAAGAATAGAACTTGACCTGACGATTATAGGGTCCTGTCCGTAATACTCAAGGAGCCTTACAAACTGCTCTTCCATGTCTCTTGAAAACTCGCCCTCATGGAGCTTTTCTGCAAACTCATCGGCTAGTGAGAAGAACTCCTCCTCGCTCCTTTGCCTTATACGAAGATCCCAGAATTTGTTCTTAACAATAAAGGAATAAAAGACGTCAGACCCTATGTAAAAAGAGTCATGGGGCTCAAGTCTTTCATAAATATCAGGCTCTCTGTTTTCTATGATCTTTCTTGCAAGGAGCATTCCGCAGGCTTTACCGCCGATCATACCTGTACCGATCATCCTGTTCTTAACTGCAAAGTAGTCTTCAGGAGTGAAGTTCCTCTTGATCATCTGGCGCATCTTCTCATCACGGGTCATCATGATGTTACACATACGGTTGCAGCTATCAGTAACGTCGTAGCCATTCTCATACATCATCTTGGTCTGGGCAAAAAATCTATCCCAGCTATCCATGTTCTCCGTATCAGAAGACTCAGCATCCTTAGCAAGAATCTGATAAAAGTGACTTGCCATAACACCGTCAAGGATCGGCTTAAAAGTACCATTTTCAGGCTCATACAGATGAGGCAGGAACATAGTTTCAGAATATCTGTTCCAGACTTTGTCAGGGCGCACATAGATCCTCTTTTTATCAGAATATGCATCCAAAAATAGCTGCGTCGTATCTCTTATCTTGGCGATTGCCTGGAATGAATGCTTACCCCTTATAAGTGGGAAGAAAGCTACAGTATCAAGCACGAAAAGATATGGACAGGTTACCTGGAAAAAGTTACCCATCATAAGATCAGTTGCCCATGCAGTCTGAAGTTCAGAAAGGCAGTCAAATACGTAGAAAGCTTCTCGGCCCTCTTTTCTTATGATCTCGTGTATCTCAACAGTAAAGTTCTCAAACCTGTGGGATAGCTCGACGTTAACGATCTTTAAGCCTTCCTGCTCTGTAAAAAGAGGCTCGTGAGAAGCAAACCTAATATAGATAAGATTCCTCTTATCCTTGATAGCCTGGTTAACATAGGGAGTTGCAAACTGCTTGAAGTCTTCAAGGCTGTCAACTCTCCAAACAACGTTGTCACCAAGCCTTATATTGTCAATTTTCTCATCCATCTGAGGTATTCCTGATAAGACCCTGTCAAAAGCAGCCATATAGCCTCCTTTATGTACCAAGTTTTGATCAAAATGTTCCAAAACCAATACAGAACAAATATGAATTAACTTCCTACACAAAAAATCCATAAATAGAAAAAAGGCGCACAGCAATAATGCTGAAACGCCTTTGTTTTCTATTCTTATTGTATCAAATTCAATGAGATTAATAAATCTTTGATCTACATGATCTTCATGTTTTTTCAAAACTTCTTAATCCAAAACGGCTTTAGCCTGTCAAAAATTCATCAGATTCAAATCCCATATAGAAATCGTCTTTCATGTGTTCATCAGGGTGTTAAAATTCTCTATAGAAATCATCTTTCATCTGTGCAAGTACAAGATATGCTTCCTTACCATATATAAGCCCTGCTGGAATTCTCCAAGGCTCGCCGCAGTAATAGTTATCTGCAACAAGCTCGCCATCAGCATATATCTGAGATACATCGCACTGATCAGCTATCTCTACAAAACCTTCTGAATCTGAAACTTCAAGTTTGTACCACTCCCTGTCTCTAGGGCCTTCAATCATAAGCTCTTCTTCATACTTAGGTTTGAAAGGCTCTGAAACTTTGGTTTTAGAAAGTGTAGGTGCTGTAAAGTCTCTCTGAACATTTAAGGCTTCAAAAGCCTGACCATTCCACTTCTTGTAAGAATAGCTTCCCTTCTGAATCGCATCAATAGCTTCGCCATTTGAATTATTTACATCAGATTCATATATATCTACGCCGCAGCCAATATATATTTTTCCAAAAAGTCTTCTAAGGTAAGAAGCTTCATTCATGTCGAGTGCTACAATAGTAAGTCCGTCATACTTTGTAACACTGCCAGGATTAACGACTATCTCATCGCTTTCTTCGAATTTGATCTTAAGATCAATTCCATCTACAGCCATGAAGAAGACTGTGTTATCGCTCTTACAGATGAGCTGCCCTGTAGCATACTCAAGTTTTTGACCTAAAAGATCTATACCAAAAGGAAGGATGAAGCTTACGCCGCTTTTAACTGTAAACTTAGGGAATACAACGCTTCCTGTATCGATCTCTACGTCTGAAAACTCATCCATGTCGGCAAGTCTCTGGTAGTTATTGATAAATACAAATCCGCCCTTGCCATCAGTTCTCATGCTATAGCGAAAGTTGTGAAGGTCATCAGGGTTGTGACCAGCATCAATGCTACTTCCAACATATTCCATTGGAGCAAGGATATCTCCAAAATTTCTAACAAAAAGATGAAGGAGGTTAAGGAGTCTGTACTGCTGCCTTGCTTCTCCATACTGAGTAAGGCATGTATGGAAATCGTAGTTAAGGATGGCATAATCATTAGGATAGCCTGTTGCTCTTGTTTCCTGAAGAGTTGAAAGTTTACCTATCTTGTTGGTTCCGCCGTGGTACATATAGTAACCAACAAGGTTATTGCCACAGCCAAGTTTAACAAGTGACAGCGCATAAGCATCCATGCCGCTTACAACAGGTCTTCTGTGATGTGAAAAAGGAAGTCCTGATCCAAGCTCGCAGGTTGCAAATGGATACCTCTCATAAGGAAGCCTCCAGCCTGTATCATCCGCTTTTCCTATAATATCCATACCAACTGCCGCATCGTTTCTTTCAGGTTTGAAAATATAGTGCCATGACAGAGGAAGTTTCTTTGTATGCTGCTCCCAAGGAGCTTCAACATATGCTGCAAATACAGGTACAACGTCATCTACAGGGATCTTGGCTCCGTACAGACTGTTCCAACCGGTAACTGTATATAAAGGTGCATCATAGCCGATCTCAACTGCAAGATTTTTGAGCGCAAGAAGGTGATCAGGGCTGTCAACAAGTTCGTTCTCGATCTGAACGCCGATTATAGGGCCGCCGTCCTTGTAGAAAAGTCCCTCGACTTCTTTATAAATGCGCTCATACCACTTACGAACGCAGGCCATGTACTGATCATTATTGTCCCTAAGTTTAAAAGTCTTATTTAAAAGCCAGTCAGGGAATCCGCCATTTCGGCACTCGCCATGAGCCCACGGACCAATTCTTATAAATACCTGGAGGCCTGCTCTTTGAGCATCTTCTATGAATTTCCTAAGGTCAAGATCGCCGGTAAAGTCGTATTGACCTTCGATCTCTTCGTGATATATCCAGAAAACATATGAAGAAACAATTGTCACTCCACCTGCTTTCATCTTGCAAAGCTCTTTGTACCAGTTATCACTGTTATCTCTAGAGAAATGATATTCTCCCATAACGCCGATAAAAGGCTTTGAATCTATCTCAAAGTACTTACTTGTAACATCAATTTTGACACCATCAGGGTTTACGCCGCCCATCTTCAGATGATTTCTAAGAACACTTTTTTCTTCATACTTTTTGAATTTGTATACCACTTTATCATCCCTCCAAATTATTATTTAAGATGATAATAAAGCGAAAAAAATGTTTCGGCAACGTTTCGCATATGTTGCAACATTATTGCGTTAATGGGAGGCTATTTCAACAATCGTTTACCCTCCGCCATCATAACAATCCCGCAAGGCGGTTGTCGGATTCCATGATCCTGGCAGCTACCATCTTCTTTTGAGCAAGAGCTGCCTCGAAAAAACATCCTAAGTAAGTGTCGGATTTATTTTCGCTACCCATGTATTCCTCAATATGCTCATCCTTATTAAAATCAGAAATCTCTTCACCCGAAAGGCTCTCGCCAAAAGCCTTCCAGTCTGCAGAAGCATCAACCTGACGCTTAGCAATTATTCCCCGTATCCTATCTATGTGTGGAGAAATCTTATCTGCATCGTAGGTTTCTTTTTGAAAATCATCTGTTTCCCCACGGAGGTATGACAATGCATATACCATCTGGGCAAATGCACATTCATAATCGTGCGGATTATCCTTTATGATTTCCCTGTATCCGCCCCATGCTGGTAGGTAAGCGTAGCGGATATAGCTGTAGTCTGGCAGGTGCCCCGCGCGTCCATGACCAAGATTCATGATTGAATTTTCATCGGACTGGTATACACTGCCAACATATACCGGCTTATCCACATCCTCTGAAGCTGATGGGTTATGCGAGAACTTTATCTGCCTGCGCTCCGGTTCTGATCCATCCCCTGGAAAAAGCTCATAAAAGTACCAGTTTGTGTTATTTATGACCAGAGACGGTGTCCCTGCAAAATATGTATGAGCCCAGGTATCAGCAAGGACATGCATGGCTATACCTGCTGCTTCGCACCCCTTTCCACAAGCCAGCTTTACTGTATCTACAATAAGATCCCCGTTTGGTCCGCAGATCAGACGATACTTATCCTTATAATTCCGTGATCCTTTATCGACATCTGCATACAGATCCCTGGGCAGGAAATGGAATGACGACCATATCCTTGTTATGTCGCACAGGCCTATTGGATCTGTCCTTGCCTGCAACAGCTCTGCCTGGAGCTGTGTTGTGGCTGCCTGAGAAGGCCCGCCTGCTTTTTTCAACCAGGTGCGTGAGCAGTGATCCACTAGCTGTGCCGCATGGCATATATCGACGCTGCTTTTATGATCGTACCCCGCAAGTAATGCAGCGCTATAGGTTGCATAATAATGAAAATCTCCCTGCATTTTTGCTCTCCTGCCATCTAATCTATCGTAATCACCTGCTGGCGGCGGAATGTACTCGCAATACTCATGACTGCCGAAAAGATAAAACCAATAGCACAGACATCCACTACCCTTGTTCCGCTTCGCACGAGGATCAGGCTGCTAATTGCAATCAGCACCTTTACCACCCCCTCAAAAGTCTTAAGTTTCCAGGAGCTCTGAATCCCTCTTGCCTCATTCGCTCCAAGAAGATCTACAACACCCGAAAAGGCTAACATGCCTGCCAAGTACATAAGGACATACGCTCTTGGTACCCACACAAGGGAACCTGTAAATATCCCAAAATCAAAGAACAGTATTCCTCGAAAAAAGATATTCTGACCGCCTACCATGTGGCGTGCCATTCTAAAGTAGAACCAAAGCATACGTATTCCCTTTATCTCCAAAGCAAGAGCAAAAATGCCTATAATGGCCATATATGCTTCTTCGCCAAAAACAAGCATTGTCACACCTACGATTATCATTGAAACAGCCAATAATACATTTCTTAATTTCTGCCAAATCGTCATCGTTTTTTACTCCCAGCGTCTTCAAGTTTTCTTATTTTGTATGCAGCATATAAAATAGAAACATAGTTAATTGCTGCTGTTGTCTCCATTACGAAATAGGCAAAATCCACATTTCCACTCACATCCACCCCTTTTATCAGACTGTAGGCATTTGAAATCATGAAAAACACTGCAAATAAAGCGCTAAGCAAAGCCAATACAAGATAAAAGCTTCTTTTCTTCTTTGCAGTCTGTCTTCCGGCTCGAAATGCGTTTAGTCCTATGTAAAGGTGATATAAAAACAAGGCCATACTAAACAGCAGGATTACCAGCAAAAAAACAGCCCACATGATGATATTTACTACATTCTCATATTTTGGATTTATAACAGACTCATCCATTTGAGACATAATATTGCCAATAATCTTTGCGATTGTTTCTTCACCTAAGAAAAAACCTATAAATACCTTAATTACATCCCATAAGGACAAGGCAATTACCATGCCTCCGTTTAAAGCCAAAACATCCCTGTAGCGACGCAACTGAATCTGTATTCCTTCGTTTCTTGGTTTGTATAAAACAGAATCCATTACAACGCTCCTTACTATTCACTCGTGTTTCAAAAATCAGACAATCCGAAGCAGAAAAAATCAGTCCAACACCCTAATACTAGAGTTGCGCAAAGTCGCATAAATACTCTATTTCTATTGTAATTGATACAGACTTATCAAGTCTACTTTCCAAGATGATTTTCGACTTTTTAAAGAAAATCTTTATATTGTATTTCGTCTTTTTTCTTTCCGGATTTGCTCCAAAAAAAGATGTACACGAACTTCTCGGTCCATGTACATCTTTAGAATTTATCCAATAAATCTCTTATGTGAAAGTATAATTCTTCGATTTCTATTATACATAAGCCGGATACAATTCTATGCCCTAAATTCTATTATTCTGCTGGGTTCACTTTCCCTTCCGTCTTCGAATACCGCTGTAACCTTGACCTGATATACATCTGCTGCCGGAAGCATAAATGGAAGAACTGCTTCCGACTTCTTTTCACTTGAAGATACGCTCCTTAAGGGAAAAAACTGAAAGTCAACGGATCCCTTGCGGTATACATTGTAAGACGTTGCACCTTCAACATCATTCCAGATAAGAAGGAAGTTGGCGATCTTATTCTCGATATTAAGCTCCTGAAGAGAGAAGCCTGATGGAACCTCTTTATTTACAGGTTTTGGAATCGTATGTATAACCTTCTTCTGAGGCTCACTACCGAGATTTATTAGAGGCTTAAGTTTATCGATCTCTTTAAATCCCTCCATATCAAGAAGTGCCCGGGCAACCATTCTTGCATAGACAAGTGCGCCATACTCCTGAAGATGAGTATTATCTGATACGCCATCTGCATAAGCTCCGTCAGGATATGCGCCCGCTGGACACCACAAGTGAAGGTTCTTGGCTTCCTCGCCTCCAACCTTCTTCATATATTCATTGCTCATAAGGCACAGGTCTACTACAGGTACATTCTCGCGCTTTCCCACTTCAAGCATCACATCCCTGTATTCCTTAAAAGACATAGGGAAATCCCCATTATTGTCATCGCAGTTTCTCCTTGAAACAGGAGTTACAAGAATCGGATAGATCCCGCGGCTTTTACAGGAGTTTATGTACTTCATAAGAAAAAAGTCAAAGTCTTCAGGACACACATACCTGTTTGGGCGAACCGCTGTAGCGTCATTATGAGCCCACTGGATAAAGCAATAGTCTCCCGGCCTTGCCCTCATAAGAAGCGCATTCCACTTGCCTTCATCTATAAAAGAACGTGAACTTCTTGCGCCAATAGACCTATTTTCAATTGCTATACTATTTTTTTCATATACATGACACTGAGGATAGACTTTGTCATCAGACATGCATTCATGTAGCTCTTCATCAGGGCAGAAATAGTTTTGAAAAACCTGCCCCCAGCCAGTCTGAGGATAATAAAACTTCTCATAAGTCTGAACTGTTGAGTCAGACGCAAGAAAGATATAAGGCTTATCTCCAGGAGTCTTATTAGGGCACTCTTTATACTCTATATCTTTAATATACAAACACCTATCCTTGGCATCATCGATGCATGTTGCATCATCTGATACAAAGAACTGAAGGGATGTAACTTCATGTATGGAATATACAGTAAATGAAACAGACTTCTCACTATAAGGAAGAACCTCTTCATCCCGGATCATGAGAACTTCATCTGCGTAGCAGTTAACACAAAGCGCTTCATCTCCAGGATTACTAAACGTAACAGTCCATTCTCCGTCTTTCAAACCAGTTTTATAGGAAAATAAGACACTGTTCACATAAGGATAGATGCCAAATCCTGTAACCTCAGTCTCCGTCCACATCCTGGACCTGATCTTATATGAACCGTCAGCTTGTTTTGATATATATTGATCGGTCTCAGAAGAAGCATTCTCAGCCTGTCTCGGGTAGTAAACACCCCCGCTCCAACCAGGCGCTTCACTCGGATAAGTTTTAAGACCTATCTTAAAATCTTGTATATTCATTGTGCTCCTCGATTTTATCCTCATTATAGTAACAAAAGCTAATTCAGCAATTGCTAAAAGCTCTAACTTCTCAATTCGAAAAAAGCATATACAATAGACTTTACGAGTGTCTGGATATTATAAATGATTTTCTAATCTATGAATGTGTTATTAAAATCCAGAGTACTTTAGATGGATTTTTATATTCTGTTTTGGGGTCCGCATGTCTGAGCGAAGCGAGTTTCGGACCCCTAGAATATAAAAGTTCAGATAAAGTGCCTGGATTTTTTACACATTCATGATTCGAAAATCATTTATAATATCCAGACACCGGCAAACCCTAAATATGCGTTTTTTCAAAATGCGAAGTTTGCGTCCCTGATCTACCTGGGTAGCTGCGGCATCACTTCGTCAAAGCGCATGTCGCTTGCGTAGTAATAACTTGTATAGCCCGGCTGATTGTAGCAGTTATTCTGCCATGCCACTCCGCATCTATACTGCACATCATGAAGCGGTGTAAAGAGCTTATGCTCTGTTATATCTGTATTTATATAGATCCTAAGAGCGCTGTTATCAGATAGCCTTAGTACTATTTCATCCCTGAAATCTCCAAACAGATCTGCCACAAGACAAGGATTACCCTTAGTTCCGTTATTAGTTGCCGTACCTTCCGGTATCAGCATCTTGCCATGAGTTATATCATTTATGATCCCGCTTTTTGAACTTGTCAGGTATTCCTTAGTATCAGTTACCTGAGTTGTAAGGTCCGGAGCAAAGTGAATATTCATATTGGTAGATGGAGCCGGCACATCAAGTTTATCTCCCTTAACGTTATAAACATCATTGACCCATACCTGAAGACCTCTTTCTTCAGGGCATATGTCACCTATCATGCACCTTCCAAGATCAGATTCTGCATATTCTCCAAAATAAGCTTCTCCTGTTTCGGCATCTCTTAGCGCAAAGCCGTAAGGCGCAGCCTTAGCTCCTTCAAATACGTTGAATATCTCAAGTCCTGGTCTGTCAGGATCAATGTTAGCTACGTGCATGGCATCACCGTGACCAAACTTAGCGTATTGTCCGTTTGGAAGATAACCGTAACTACTATACAAAACGCTTCCATCATGATCTATGCAGCAGGCGCCGTATATTATCTCCTGATAACCGTCCCCATCTACATCAGCTGTAGACAAGCTGTGATTGCCCTGTCCTGCGATTATGCCATATACAGGATCTGTTCCTTTTTTCTCATGAGGATTGTCATTAAAAGGATTACTCATAGGAACAAAGCCAGAGTCTACGCTCCAAACTTCATTGAAATGTCCTTCAAAAAAGTCATAAGCTACGATCGTAGTCCTTGTATAATATCCCCTGCATATGATAAGATACGGCTTTTCGCCGTCGAGGTAAGCTACTCCAGAAAGGAACCTGTCCACGCGGTTGCAGGGCTCTATCCTGTTCATGGCATAGTCGCCCCACATAAGGCCATCATCAACTCTTCCAAATTTAAATGGAATAGTTTCAAGCTCTCTGCCATCACCTGCAAACATGGTTAGATACTCAGGGCCATCATATATAAAACCTTCAAATTCGCGGAGCCTGTTCTTTTCACTTCTTGAAGGCGCGTATTCATCAAGGAAATAGTTTACAAGTTTAGCAGCATCTTCTTTGCTCAAAGGATATGAATACCTTACAGGAATATCAAAACATTCTTCTAAAGTAGGCGGCCAGTGCCCATTTACAACTTCAGGATGTTCATGCCAGTTCATAAAGACATCTATCAAATGCTCTTCATAGTCCTTTGCCGAGCACACGAAAGTTTCATCATGACATACTTTCCTTTCACCTTCACTACTTTTGATATACTCTTCTGGAAGTGTGATAAAAGAGCTTCCAGTCTCTTTTCCATCTACGCCGTAAAAGTGCATACAAGTACCAGGCGCAGTCTTTACAGCCATCTCCGCCTTTCCATCACCATCAAAGTCATAAACCATAAACTGGGTATAATGGGCGCCTGCTCTGATATTTGGCCCCATATCAAGCCTCCAGAGGAGCCTGCCATCTAGCTTATAACAGTCAAGATATACGTTACCTGTATAGCCCTTTTGAGATACATCTTTAGAATTTGATGGCTCCCATTTAACGATATACTCGTATTCGCCATCCCCATCTACATCGCCTATACTAATATCATTAGCACTATACTCATAGTATTGGCCTTTAGGAGTAACTCCCCCTTCTGGGATCCTTAAAGGAATATCAAGAAAGTTTCTTCCGCTCTTCCAAATAGATACGTGCTCAGCGTTCTTTTCAAGCTCTTTAAGTTCGTCTACACCAGGCTTTTCACCTGTCTTATAGGGAACAACGCTATAAACATCATTATCACTTCCATCGGTATCAAGATAGTTAGTACTATATGTAATATCAGCAATAACCTCTCCATTTCTGAATAAAGCAAAATCAGTTCCGGAAAGCCCTGTGTCTGTAAATCCAGATACTTCATCCTTAAAAAGTCTCCATGATACAAAGATGCCTTTTGCCGCCTTAACTGCAACTATCCCCCGGCCAATCTTTTCAAGCTGTTCATGTAAAACTGCAGATACAGGCGTCTTTATTACATCACTATCCTCTAAAACCTCTCCATCTTTAAGTGCCTGAACCTTAACATAAAAAGGAATCCTTGGCATCTTTTTAAGGATCCCGGAAAGCTTCTTCGTTTCAGGAAGAGCTTTAAAACTCATGGAATCCCTCTCCCTGTCTTTCCACATAAGCCTGTAGGAATCAGCGCCAGGCACCTCACTCCATGAAAAATGAATATTCTGATTGTCTATATCATCTAGTCTTAATTCCATATGTCCCTCTATTATTTTTATATAATTCCTACAATTCAAATACCTTAAGATTTTTATATTCTCCGATCATTGGCGCAAGCTGCCTGAATCCTATCTTACCGCCACCAAGTAAGGGGCCGTAAGTCTCCCCATCATCAACATATTCAAAAACCTTAAGATCGTTAATAGCAAAAGATACTGTATTGTCTTTCTTAACTACAGTTATGTGGTAATAATCCGCAACATCCGCTACATCAGGAATGGGATCTGCTCCCTGTGCTACCAGATAAAAGCCGTAGCTCTTTCTAAGATTACAGGTGTGGAACTGCCTTTCACCAGGCTCTTTTCTCCTGAAATATGAGATGTGAAACGCATTGATATCCCCGTGATGATACTGAGAATATTCACCTGTTCTTGGATTAAGGCTACCATCAAAAAGGTCTTCTCCACCTATTCCTTTAGCTGCAAGAAATATCATTGCAAGCCCAGGCTCTTTAACGGGCCTAAAGTCCCATTCTATCTGAACATCAGAAGGAAACTCCCTATCGCACCAAAGAACGTAGTTTGCTTTCTGACCTTTATCAGGAGATAAGATGCTTTCAAGTCTCATACATCCACTGAAAAAAGATATTCCAGCCTTTCCTTCGAGGACAAAATCCTTGATATCTTCTTCGCTGGCAAGTTTATTGTCGTATATCAATTCCATATATTACGCCTTCCTAAATGCATTATTCGCATCTTCCTTTGTAAGTTCAACCGCTTCACTAATTGTCTTCGGCAGTTCATCCTTTATAAAATCAAGTGCCATGATCACATTAAGACACCACTGGGATACAAAGTTGGTTGTGATCCACGGGATCTCAAGAAGGTGCTTTTTATTACCTGCATCAGCTACCTCGACAGTTTTAAAGCCATCTGTATTATTCTCAGCTAACAGACTAGAAAGAAGCGCTTTCCAGGTTCTTTTAGCACAGGCCCTTCCTTCTTTTTCATAGTCATCTATTCCATTAGTACCAGAATATTTAGAAATAGTAACCACGCCGCCGCGAAGCCTATCTGCAGCATAAGCAGATAGCCCTGTAAACATAAATGGGAATGTATATTCTCTTTCTCCAAGAAGGTTTTCGCTTTCCTCAAGCTGTTTTTCTCTTGGAAGAAGTGCGAATCGGCCAAGTTCTACCAGCATCCTGGTAAACTCAGGATAGTCAAGAAGGTCCGCAACTTCAGTCCAAACGCTTGGAGCACCCATACATACCTGAAGATGTGTTCCGCCAGTTGTACGCTCGCCAATATAGCGAAGATGACAGCTTTCAGGATCAAACTCAAAGTCAGGACCTGAAGCCAACCTGAGAGGAGCTTTTTCAAGGTCATAGATTCCAGTCATGATCTTATCCTTATAACTCGAATCATTATTTCTCTCCCACTGCGTCATCCAGTTTGATACAAGAGATGACCAGTCAGGGCCGCTTCTTGCATGGCTATTAAATACCATGTCAGCTTTATCATAGAAGTCCCCAAGAGGGTCCCTGTTTATAAAGCTCTTTTCATTATCCTTGAGCTCATCAAAGATATCCTCAAGACGCCTGTCGCCAGTAAGGAAGTAAAAAACTCTGTGATGGTGCGCCATTGCAATTCGGGCTTCCTTACATGGGCATCCCCAGTGTCTTACATTGTGCCTTGAGCCAAGCCCTTTATATCTGCCAAAGTGATACATATCAACTTCGCTTGCATGTCTTGAAAGGTTCTGCGCCATATCAAAAGCGTCTCTTCTGCCTGTTCTTAAAAAATAGTTCCAAAGCCAGAGAGTCGGAACAAGCTCAGTATTATCCCAGGCATATCCACCTACATCGTATTTCCACTGGTGCCTAATCCTATCATAGGTATGCATGAAATCCCCGTAGTTAAAAAGGCCATACCAGTTTCTTTGATCCACTTCCTGTTTGTAAAAAGAAAATGCCTTATCAAGCTGGTCCTCAAGCCATCCCTCAAGCTCTGTATCTTTCGAAGGAAGTGACCAATAACCAAAGGCTCTAAGATCGTGATAGTCCTTAGGATCAGCAACATAGACCTGAGGCTTATTGATACTGTCAGTAAAGTCTAAAAGTTCTTCATCAGAAGCTATGATTTCGCTGCTAAAGCTAATAGCACACTCGCTTGTGCAGGCGATGCCCACAGGATCAGCTCCCTTATAGTCATAGCCTTCATAGCAAACCTGGTTATAGCCCCTGTTTGCATAGTGTCTGAAGTCATAGCTAGATACGCTTGGACTATAAAACCAGGCAGTAGCCTTAACAGTATCGCCTGACAGGCCTTTAATCTCTATTTCTCCAGGATTTCTCTGCCAAAAGTCCCTTATAGCTATCATTACGCTTCCGTTTTCGCTTCCAAATGAGCATCCACCTGTAGATCTTATCCCATGAAGAGTGTCTATATAGCACACATCTTCATCAGGAAGCTTTTTCTGGATCTTAAAATGCTGACTTGAATCCTGTATAAGGCTATAAGTATCCCAGTGAGGGCTGTTATCTGTAACAAAAACAATGTCTTTCTTAAGTAAGATAATCTTTTCGTCATATACGTCTTTATCTGATACATCTTCATTCGATAAATCTTTATTTATTAGACAGTCAGAAAATGTCTCTTCATAAATCAGGTCGCCACTTAACTGATGTTCATAAAGCGCCTCCGAAATTCTTGGTCTCCATGCCTGAAGCGGCATACAAAGTTCATGAAATACTCCGGCGTCACCTGTATATTTTATGTGTCTGTTATATAAAGCCCCTGTCACAGGGCATTCAAATTCTATTCCAATGCCTTTTAAAAAGTCCTTATTTTCATCTCCATCATAGAGAAAAGTATGCTGAAATTTGATCCTTCCTCCATCACATCCCTCAATGAACATACGAATGATAAATGGAAACTTTGCCTCTTCCTCATCCTTCCCGCAGCAGCATACATGCTTACCTTCGAATTTTACAATTGTCTGAATCGGTCCCTTATCTTCAACAAAAATTCTTTCAATAACACCTGATAGGTTTTTGACCGTATAAGTCAAATTTCCTTCTGTTTTTCCTGGTTCTTCTAATTTTAGAACTGGTTTTGCTTTTGCTAAAAGAAGCTTATTTCCTTTAGTTACAGTCTCGAACAGATATTCAGAGTCCTTATTTACTACAATCTTTAAATCTCCAATCTCTACAATGTAGCATTTATCAGTGTCTGACAATTCGTATACATCACAAAACTGCACAGACCCAGGAAGACTCAGTCGGTCAATAATACCATTCTGGTCAGAGCTGTCTTTTCCCTCAACAGATCCCGAAGAAAGATCTTCAAAATCCGTTTTTTTGGAAACTCCGCCTATATCTCCTGTTTCAGATCCCGAAGATTCCAAAAGGTCTTCAGCACATTCAAAGCTAACTTCTATATTTTCTTCAAGGCTCCTACAATCAGCTTCGTGGGCAGTCCATTTGATACTTCCATCAGGCCAGTAGGCAGTAACCCTTGACTGCATATATACTTCACTTCCGCTTTCATTTATACAGTGGAATACGACCTTATCTTTTTGGCCAGAGGGTATCAAGCCCCTGTCCCATATACATCCAAAGCTAGCTATTCCTGTTTCTGTGTTTCTGAGTCTGTGCAGTTTCATAATAACCTTTCCATCGATGAAATCTTTAATTCCTTCGATATAAGGCACCGGCACCCTTTAAGGATACCGATGCCTTTGATCTGTTACATTTTTAAACTTTTTTTCGTTTGCATACAAATGCACGGATGCATTTCTATGTACGGGAATTACAGGATGTAATTCGTACATGTCCTGAAATGCATGGATGCATTTCAATGTACTTTTATCTCTGAGCGTTTACTTCTTCGATGATTGTGTCATAGCCCTGAGATCTGATGGAATCAAGTGTGCTCTTGAACTCTTCAAGTGTGATTGATCCGCAGATGTACTGAGTTCTAGCTGCTGAAACCTGTTCATCAAGGTCAGCTCCAACCTGTGAATATGTCTCTGATCCTACAAGGTATGAAAGTGCAGGATTGAGTTCTGCATAAGGAAGTGCTGCTGCATAAGCTGCATCCTGAGCTTCGTTGAACTTGTTAGTAGCGATCGGAATAGCACCTGTTGATGACTCTGATGAAGGAAGGAATGTAAGGAGCTGGTTGAGGCCCTTGTAGTTATTTGCAAGGTTTACTGCTTCTTCGTTCTCTGTCTCAGCATCAAGATCTACGATATAGCCGTCAGCGTCGTACTCATAGTTGATGCCTTCAAGACCATACTGTGTAAGTGTGAGCATCTCAGGTGAGCAAAGTCTGTCAAGAAGTGTAAGAGCTGCTTCAATCTTCTCATCTGTATCAAGTGTTGTAGCTGAAAGTGTAAAGAAACCGTTATAACCAGCTGTTGCAAGTGTGTGGCCGTTAACTGCTCCGTAAAGAGTCATTGTTGCAGGCTCATCAGGATTTACAACTGAAGGTGTGTATGTCTCTTCTGCTTCGTAGTACTGCCAGATTCTCTTACCGGAATCAAGAACGTCGATGAATACGCCGTTTTCGCCTGTCTTACAGCCGTTTGACCAGGAGTCTGTTGGTCTTGAATAGAAGTCTGCAGGCATAAGGCCGTCATCATAAAGTCTCTTGATATAGTCTACAGCTTCGAAATACTCATCTGTTGTCCATACTGGAACGAGCTTTCCGTCTTTTTCCTGCCATCCGTTACCACAGCCAAACCATGTCTGGATGATATCAAATGGACCTGTGTAAAGAGTCATCTCCATACCGATTGTATCGTCTACGCCGTTTCCATCAGGATCATTGTAGGTAAATGCATAGAGCATATTGTAAACATCTTCAGGAGTTGCATTTGCAGGAAGCTCTACGCCGAGCTTTTCTGCCCAGTCCTGACGATAGCTGAGTCCATAACGACCAACCACACGCGTACGAGGGAGGGCTATGAGCTGGCCGTTTACTGTAAGATTATCAGCAACTTCTTTTGAAAGCTGTGATAGGTAAGGGTATTTTTCCGAATCCCAGATGTAATTGTTAAGATCAACGAAAGCTCCGTTCTTAGCAGCTGATACAACGTCACCTGTTACTGTTCCGCCCCAGGACATGATCTGCGGCATTGTTGAAGGGCTTGTAAGTGCCAGTGAGTTCTTTTCAGAAAGAGCGTCATTAGCGTACCAGATAAGCTCAAGGTCCGCTCCGCAGTAATCTTCGATCTCCTGGATGATCTGATCTGCATATTCACCTGTTGCATTTACACCTGCGTTAACATCTATTACTGACCATGTGATTGTCTGACGCTCAGATGCGCCTGATCCATCAGAGTTTGTAACTACGCTGTCTCCAGAAGCCTGAGTACCTGTAGTTCCTGACTCTGTGGAAGTAGATCCCGAGCATGCTACAAGACCTAAAACCATTGCTGATGATAGTAACATGCTTACAACTTTCTTTTTCATTACTTATCCTCCTTTTAGTTAAAAGAAATTAATTTATATAATCAGTATTTCTTTTCTCAAATAATTATCCCTTGACTGCTCCGACCATAACGCCCTTAGTGAAGTACTTCTGAACAAAAGGATATACGCACAGGATCGGTACTGTTGCTATTACTGTACAAGCCATCTTAACCGCTTTATCCGGAGGTGTTCCGTACATATCGAAGTCGTTGGCCATGTTGTCGACGATGGCTGATGACTGAAGGATGATGGAACGAAGCTGGATCTGGATAGGATACTTTTCTGCGCTCTGAAGATAGATCATTGATCCAAAATAGTCATTCCAAAAGCCTACGCCGTAAAATAGTGATATTGATGCGATTACAGGTTTTGATAAGGGAAGTGCTACTTTTGCAAAAATCTGCAGATCGTTGGCGCCGTCCATATAGGAAGCTTCATCAAGCTCTACAGGAAGTCCCTGGAAGAACTTTTTGATGATGATCATGTTAAATGGACTTATAAGTCCGGGAAGAATCAGTGCTCCGTAGGTATCATAGAGACCATATGCCCTGTAAACGATGAAGGATGGGATCATACCGCCGCTAAAAAGCATTGTTATGATGACCATGTTCATTACAAAGTTTCTGCCTCTGAAATGTGACTTGGAAAGTGGATATGCAAAGGTCAGTGAAAAGAGCATGCACATCGTTGTTCCAACTGCTGTGAGGATTATGGAGTTCCTGAGTCCCCTTAAGATGTTTGCTGTTCTGATCGCATATTTGTATGCGTTAAGTGACCAGATTGTAGGAACTATGAAGAATGCCTTCTCCGTAAGTTCTTTTTCTGTGGCAAAAGATCCTGCGAATACATATAAGAAAGGAAGTATCGTGGATATTGCGATAAGGCCAAGAACTACATATATGATCACGTCAACTATTCTGTCGCCAAGACTTTTCTTAACCTTAGCTCCGCTTTTTGACTTAGCCATGTTACTCCTCCTTTCTTTAATAAACTCCGCTTTCACCAAACCACTTTGCAACGCGGTCAGATGTAAGTACCAGTACCATTCCTACGATCGCTTTGAACATACCAACTGCTGACGAGAAAGAATACATTCCGTTCTTAATACCTTTTGTATAGATGTAAGTATCAAAAACTTCTGCTCTTGCAAGGTTGAGATCGTTTCTCATAAGGAAGATCTGCTCATAACCTGTATTGAGAATTCCGCCAACTCTGAGGATCAGCATCATGATGATTGTTCCTCTGATTGCAGGAAGTGTTATGTGCCACATAAGTCTCCATCTTCCCGCACCATCTACTCTGGCTGCTTCGTAGAGTTCCTGATCAACTCCTGACAAAGCTGCAAGGAATACGATAGTTCCGTATCCTGTCTCTCTCCAGATATCCTGTCCTACGATAAGTCCCCAGAAGGTGGATGCCTTCGACAAAATATCAAAGGTGCTTCCAGTCAGGTTCTTAGCGATTATATTGAAGACACCATCTGTTACATTGAAAAGCTGATAGGTCAGAGATGCGATGATAACCCAGGATACGAAATGCGGGATATAAACCAGTGTCTGAACACATCTTTTGTATGCCATGTTCTTAACTTCATTAAGAAACAGTGACAAGATGATCGGAGCCGGAAAATACAGTACCAGCTGCAATAAACTGATTCCCAGTGTATTAGTTAGTAGCTTTGGAAAGTCATTATTACTAAAGAACTTAGTAAAATTCTGAAATCCCACCCAGGGGCTCCCCCACATACCTTTAAAAGGACTGTAATCCTTGAATGCAATGATAAGGCCTCCCATCGGCACATATCTGAACATGATCATGTAGATCAGTCCTGGCAATAGCAACAGATACAGCCATATATGCTGTTTAAAGTATTTGCTGTTGCTGGTCCTGTTGGCTTCATATTCCGAGCCATCAGGCAACTTGATCATTTTCTTCTTAGCCATACTTCTCTCCTCTATTTAGTTTTAAGATCAGCTGCGGACACAAATGACAAACCCCTCTGTATTGCCCACAGCTCTTTTATGAATTCATCATAAGTCTGAGAAGTAGTAACATCTACAATCATATTATTTTTACCAATTTACAACAAAAGCTATAGCCTAGTTTTGTATAGAATGTATAAATGTATCATTTTCTAATCACATTATTTTTCAGTGAAAAGAAAATGATTAATCTGCGCAAACGCCAGTAACCATGCACTTTCTAGTTATACAATAATCTGATTATTTTTATCCTCTTCATTTCATAGCAACTATAAAATCAATGCAAAAATCAAATCATAATACCAAATTAAAAACCTAATTGAAAATGATAATCTCCACCCCCAAATAATCACAACAAACAATTTGGCCAACTAGATAATCAAAAACACAAATATAAAAACGAAATGATACACACTCAATCAAATAGCTAAGTGACCTGCTATTGATATAAAGTCACATAGTCTTGATCAAGCATGTATCATCCTATTATTACGTTTTTTTGAAGCTATCTAACAATGTAGCCACGTTTAAGTCGCTTTGAATTTAACAGGTGTCTGGATGTTATAAATGATTTTCGAATCTTTTGAATGTGTTATTAAAATTCAGAGTGCTTTAGATGGACTTTTATATTCTGCTTGGGGTCCGCATGTCTGAGCGAAGCGAGTTTCGGACCCCAGAATATAAAAGCCCAGATAAAGTACCTGAATTGATATAACACAATCAAGATGAGAAAATCATTTATAACACCAGACACCGATAAAACCAGCGACACTCCCTTACACCGGTCCATACATCAGCTTGCGGTATTTGCCAGGTGTGAGTCCTGTTCCCTTACTAAAGAATCTGATAAAGTTCTGAGCATTGGTATATCCAAGCTCCATTGCTATCTCAGAAACAGATTTATTCATCTGAAGAAGTTTTTTGGCTTCTTCTATCTTGTACTCTTCCTGATATTCACTAAAGGTCTTGCCTCTTTCAGCCTTCATGATCTTCCAGATATAAGTCGGAGTTACGTTAAGCTCATCTGCGCACTGGTTAAGAGAGATATTACCTTTTGAATCAGCAAGCTTCTTCTCTATCTGCGCCATCATCTGGTAAGACTGGTTTTCAAGAAGCTCAAACCTCGCCTTAAAAACAGGATCTATAATGAGCTTTTTGAGATTCTTACGCACCCTTGCTATATCACCTGCTTCAACTATGCTGTGTTCAAGAGTCTGAATTCCATCTGTCCACAGATTAGTAACATCTATCTGCATATCCAGAGCCTGAACAAGGAATGAATCCATAAGCGATGTCAGATATATGGAAGCAACATCCCACTTTCCTGTAGTTTTTATATTATTGGTAAATTCATCTATAAGCCTGTAGCAGGTACCTTTATCAAGGTCTTTCAAGGCATCACACAGGTCTTTTTCATACTTCTTAAGGTTTATTCCATTACCACTCGAAGGAACAGGTTTAATATAGAATCTGAAATCATGGTCTCCTACAGATCCGTTACCTATCCTTGAAGCCTGCAGACCATCATCCCCTGACACCTGAAGTGCAACATTAGAAACATCACTACTTTCAACATCCATAGTAAGAGCATATACACTTTCGTGATAAGCTCTTCCAAGATGCTTTCTCCTTGTATGTATCTCACTAACACCCATCAGGATGCTGTAACCACATTTTTCCAAAGCATACTTTTTAATGTCCTCATAATACGCTGATATCTGCTTCATGAGCTTTTCTTCTGATTCTGATGCAAATATACAGGTCAGAGTGCAGGAATCATAGATAAGAGGAAGCCAGGTGGTCTTAAGACTTTCTGGAAGATTTTCCGCAAGCATCAGGCATATTGCATCCTCATTGATCTCCTCAGCAGCCTCCTCCTGACCTTTTAAGTTAAGTATTATGGAGATAACCGCATAATAAGGATGCTCTGTAAGATTCAAAACCTTGATGTAATCATTCCACTCATCATCTGAAGTGATAGCGCTTCTTAGAATTCGCATCTCAAAGAGCTCTGATAGCTTTTCTTTATTCTGAAGAACAGAAAGGCTAAGAGCTTCCTTGTCGCTTTTAAGATTTTCAAACTGTCCCGCCAGATATTTAAGCTCATTACCTTTTACATCAGAATTGTCACTTTCAGTAACTTCTTTGATAAGCCTGTCAACCGGCTGGTAAAGAGCATTCCTTACACATACAAAGCCAAGGGCAGCAAATATAAAAATAGCAATCAAAAACTCAATAAGAAGTTTAGAAGTAGCGCCGATTATCGTGTCATAGCTATAGGCAACATAATATCTCCATCCAAAATCTGCAGAAGTAGCCTGTGCTACAGTATAATCCTCACTATCTATGGACAGCTTATAAGCGTCCGTTCTTCCTTCATTACCAAAGCTCTTCATGCAGCTGTTACAAAACTCAGAATTGTTAGAATAGATAACATTACCGTCCTGATCAAGAACAGTTACATACTGACCTGAAATATCTATCTCATCCCAGATCCACCTCTTCCACTCATCCATATTTATGTTGACCTGGAAAAAGCCTCTTGATGTATATCTGCCGATCGGAAGATTTAAAACAAAGTTAAGTCCCTGAGTATCTGCAGTAAGTCTGTAACCTGAATCCATGGAATCAGTAAGGATACCGCCCGGATTATAAACCCAGTTACCCTTATTGACCTTGGTGGAATTGTCCTCATACATCCTCTCGATCTCGTCCTGATTGATCATCTCCTGTATCTCATAGATACCCTTGGAGCTAATGACCCTTCCGTTATTACAATTGACCACCACATAACTATTAATATAATTTGGGAAAAGAGAATTGTTGCCAAAGGCGGCAGATATCTGCTTGTACCTGTCATAATCAGAATAATCAAGTTTGTTGTTCAAAAACCACTCGATATCTTCGTCCATGGCAGAATACAAATAGTATTGTCTAAGGCTTTCAAGCCTGTCCTCAACCTCAGAGACCATATGGTCTGTCGTAAGCTGAGCCTCTCTTTCAGACATCTCCATACTGTTGGTCCTTATGGCAAGAAATGAATTTATAACAAGGATTACCATGAAAAGACCAAGGAGAACACTGATACAAATGGTAACAAATAATTTATAGGAAATTCTTTGTGGAAGCATTGTTACAGAACGAAATGTTTGTCTATTCATAAAGAGTAGCCTCTCGTTTCCTTGGGATATGCACAAAAATGGGGATACTATGCGAATTTACTTAACATAGTACCCCATTATCCATTCTATTTCTAACCAATATTTGTCTTATTTGACCAGATTTTGACCATATTTTGCCAAAACTTTATCGCTTTACTATAGCATATTCCCTTCAATATTCTGCAATTACTTTTCCTCTTTGAGTGAACCTATTTTCCCAACAAATATTACAGCTTCAAGTGACAAAAGGAAGAAAGCAGCTAAAGTCACCATAGTAGCTCTGATCGCTATGTTACCTGTAAGAACGCGCCCATAAAATCCTGCAAGAATTCCGGTAAGGGCCGTAAACAGAGCACCTCCTATTCCTGTTGCAGTTGTGATCATGGCTGTAGCCAAAGCTTTTCTGTTACCCGAAAATCTCATCAGAGTTGTAAGTACACTTGGATAAATTGCACCTGATGCAAAGCCAAGCGGGATGCAAAGGAGCATAGAAGGAATGCCACTGTTCATCATTGAGATCATGATCGTGACTACAGGAATTGTTATAACTGCAGCAAGAAGTATCTTTCTTGCATGCTTTGAAAAGATTCCAACCAGTACTCTCGACGGGATCATAACAGCCCAAAAGATTGAAAGAGCATAATTTCCATAAGGAGAATTCAATTCTTTGATAAAGAGCGTATCTACAAAATATGCAAAACCATTCTCGAATCCTACATAGATGCACATAACTACGCACAGGAGTAATACACCCGTAACAATAAAGCCTGTATTGCCTTCATTAACTTCATCCACTGCTCCCGTAGCATCTTCAAACTTACTGTTTCTGCAGGCAAATACACCGGCAAAGGCGATCACAGAACCTATTGTCAGCATAATGAAGATCATTCTCCAGCTTATACCTCTGCTTAAATAAAATTCTACAAACAAAGGTGCAAGAAGGGCTCCAAGAGCATACATAGATGTCATAAAGCCTATTTTCTTTTTACCTGTTGCAGGATAAGACTCCGCCAGTGTTGCTATTGCTATAAACTGGAGAGCACTTGTTGTCAGACCCAGGAAGAATATACATGATGTGGGTGTCAAAAGTATAGAAACACCCTAAAAATGCACATTGATAACTTA
>CAMVNV010000021.1 GCA_947168935.1 uncultured Butyrivibrio sp.
CCTGACAGCGCTGCAATAAATGAAGCAGTTAACCTTGCCGGGAAAAGAGGCTTTAAGAACCTCAAGGGATTTGTAAACGGAGTTCTTCGCAACATCTCCAGAGAAAAAGATAAGATCACATTCCCTCTTCCATCTAAAACAGATAAAAAGAGCCAGATTCACAGCCTTTCAGTAAATTATTCTATGCCTGAATTCGTCTGTGAGCTTTTTATTTCTAACTATGGATATGAGAAGGCAGAAGAGATAGTGGCGTCATTTTTAAATCCTCGTCCAGTTACTATCAGAATGGATGAGAGATTTTCAGAGGATGAGATAAAAGAACTGGTTCGGTCAATGAAAGAAGAATCAGGTGAAAGCTTTGAAATAAAGCCACATGAGCTACTTCCTTATGCTTATGAACTTACACATACTGATAACATTCAGTACCTTCCGGGATATGATGAAGGAAAATGGATGGTTCAGGATGTGAGTTCAATGCTTGTAAGTGAGGCGGCTGGGCTAAATAAGGGCGACGTAGTTATAGATGTTTGCAGTGCTCCAGGTGGTAAGACACTACATGCAGCGGCTAAACTTGCGGCATTGGAGAAGTCAGGTAATAGCTTTGATAACAATGACCAAAACGGTCAAAGTGGTGAACAAGATGCTGAAAAAGCCGTAAATACTGATGATAGCAAACTCCCTCATGTCTATTCCCGCGACCTTACTTCATTTAAGACAAGGATCATTGAGGAAAATATAGACAGAATGGGACTTGGAGATATAGTGACAGTTGAAGTACACGATGCCAGGGAGCATGACGCAGCATTTGAAAACAAAGCTGACGTCCTGTACTGCGATCTTCCATGCTCAGGTCTTGGAATTATTGGAAGAAAGGCCGATATAAAGTATGGTGTATCCAAAAAGTCGCTAAAATCGCTAACGGACCTTCAAAAAGAGATACTGGGAAGCGTCTGGAACTATGTTAAGCCAGGTGGCATCATGATGTATTCAACCTGTACCATTAACCCTTATGAAAATGAGAAGATGGTTGATTATATCTGTGAGAACCTCCCCTTCGAAAGAGTAGATATTAGCGAAAGTCTGCCGGAAGCACTTAGAAAAGAAGAAAGCCTTTCAAAGGGTTATCTGCAGCTTCTTCCGAGAGTTTATGGTACTGACGGATTCTTCCTTGCGAAATTAAAAAGAATTGAAAAGTGATTGTGTAACTAAAATGACGTACAGGAATACTAAAGAACAAATTTTATAACAGTGATCATAGAAAGAGAACTAAAGTTCTAATAAATATAGATAGTAATAACAAAAATAGAAAGCAATAATAATGGTTAATAAAACAAATCCTGAAAATACAACAATAAATACACTCCCTGACATCAAGTCCATGCCACTTCCAGAGCTTACAGAGGCGGTAGTAGCTCTTGGCGAGCCAAAATTCCGTGCCAAGCAGCTCTATGAGTGGATGCACAAGAAGATGGCTGGAAGCTATGATGAGATGACCAATATCCCAAAGTCTCTCAAGGAGAAGCTTTCAGCTTCCTATTCTTTTACCTCTCTTCAGGTAGTTGATGTTCAGGAATCCAAGCTTGATGAGACCAAGAAATTCCTCTTTGGCCTTTCTGATGGCAATGTCATCGAAAGTGTATTTATGAAATACAAGTTTGGATGCAGCGTTTGTATTTCATCACAGGTTGGATGCCGCATGGGATGCAGATTTTGTGCATCTACAATTGACGGCGTTGTGAGATCTCTTTTGCCAGGGGAGATGCTTGATCAGATCTATTCTATTTCAAGGATCACAGGCCAGAAGATATCACACGTAGTAGTCATGGGTTCAGGAGAACCACTTGATAACTACGATAATCTTCTTAAATTCATCCGTATGCTTACAGGTGAGGAAGGCATGAACATGAGTCAGAGAAATCTGACTGTTTCAACCTGCGGACTTGTTCCTAAGATCAAGGAGCTTGCAGGAGAGCATTTTTCTATCAATCTTGCATTATCTCTTCATGCCTCCAATCAGGAAAAAAGACAAAAGCTTATGCCTATAGCCAATAAGTATGAGCTTTCAGAAGTTATAGATGCCTGCCGCTATTATTTTGATGAGACAGGAAGGCAGCTTACATTTGAGTATTCACTAGTTGCAGGAGTCAATGATACAGAGGAAGATGCTTCAGAACTTGCACAGCTTTTGAAGGGACTTAATGCCATAGTTAATCTTATCCCTGTAAACCCGATCAAAGAGCGTAGCTATGCGGCTCCGACTCGTGAAAATGCCCTCGCTTTCAAAAATAAACTTGAAAAAAGCGGAATAAATGTTACTATAAGAAGGGAAATGGGCAGGGATATTGACGGTGCATGCGGACAACTTCGCAGACGACACCTCAGCGAAAAATAACCTGCTGTTTTTATGGAGGAGAGTCTTGATCAAATCGTTTTCCATTACTGACATTGGAAAAGAACGCGAGCTGAACCAGGATTATGTTTTTGAATCCCATGAGAGAATTGGAAATCTGTCCAATCTTTTTATTGTTGCGGACGGAATGGGAGGACATAATGCAGGAGACTATGCGTCACGTTTCAGTGTGAATAAAATAGTCGAAGGCATAGAAAGCTCTTTTGAGCAGAGTCCTATCAAGATCCTGAATCAGGCAATCCAGAATGCCAATTCGCTTCTTCGTCGTGTCGCAGAAGACGATATAAGCATGAAAGGGATGGGGACTACCCTCGTAGCAGCAACTATTATGGGCCATTTTCTGCAGATCGCTAATATTGGCGACAGCAGATTATATATAATTAATGGCGATAGTATCAGACAGATCACCAGAGATCATTCTCTTGTAGAGGAGATGGTCAGAATGGGTGGCATTGACAGAGAAGCTGCGCGAAATCACATTGACAAGAACATAATTACCAGAGCTGTAGGTGCTACAGACAAACTGGATATCGACTTTTTCCAGGAAGAGCTTAATGTTGGCGATACGATCCTGATGTGTTCAGATGGTCTTACGAACATGTTAAGTGATGAAGAGATTAGGAAGATTGTCAATAAGCAGGGTGAGATAGAGGATAAAGCCCGAATACTTGTAAAGACTGCCAATGAGAATGGTGGTAAAGACAACATTTCAGTTATCCTTATTGAAATCTCGGAGGAAGATAGATGATTAGAATCGGGATGATCATCGGAGACCGCTATGAGATCCAGGAAAAAATCGGAACTGGCGGAATGTCCGATGTATATAGAGCACTTGATCATAAATTAAATCGTCCTGTAGCAGTTAAAGTACTGAAGCAGGAGTTTTCTGAAAATCAGAATTTTGTCCAGAAGTTTCGTTCTGAAGCTCAGGCTGCAGCTGGCCTGATGCATCCAAACATCGTCAATGTATACGATGTTGGCAATGATAAGGGTGTCTACTACTTCGTAATGGAGCTTGTAGATGGAATTACTCTTAAGAAGTACATAGAAAAGAAATCAAGACTTACAGTCAAAGAGGCTGTAAGTATAGGTATACAGGTTGCGATGGGACTTGATGCTGCTCATAAGAACAACATCGTTCATCGTGATATCAAGCCTCAGAATATCATGATCAGTAAGGATGGTAAGGTTAAGGTTACTGATTTTGGTATTGCTAAGGCTGCTTCAAGTAACACAATTACATCCAATGTTATGGGATCAGTTCATTACACTTCACCTGAACAGGCCAGAGGTGGTTTTTCTGATGCCAAGAGTGACATCTATTCACTTGGTGTAACATTGTTTGAGATGGTTACAGGACGTGTTCCTTTTAATGGCGACACAACTGTGGCTATTGCTATTAAGCATATCCAGGAGCAGTTCCCTTCTCCTGCAACATATGCTCCAGACCTTCCTGTCAGCGTAGAGAAGATAATTTTAAAGTGCTGTCAGAAGTCTCCGGATCGCCGTTATCAGAATGCAACTGAGCTTATTAAGGATTTAAAGAGATCCCTCATCACTCCTAATGAGGATTTCGTAGTTCTTGTTGATCCTGATGAAGAGGGAGCTACAAGAATAGCTTCTGATGAAGAGCAGGAGATGATCAGAAACGGTAACGCTCAGGGTGGTAAAACAGGTGAAATGCGCCTTAATGATACCGGTGTTATCGATCCACCTGAACCAGAAAAGAGACCTAGAAATAACTATAACGGAAGGGAAGTTCAAAACGGCCCTGGACCTCAGCGTCCTCAGAATGATAAGAACTATCGTGATGAGTACGATGAAGGCGATTATGTATACGACAGATCCTACAGACCTGGTAATAATAGACGTAAGGATGTAAGAACAGATGACAACCTTGATAAGATCATGATAATCATGGCAGTAGTAGCTGTTGTTCTCGTATTCGTGATCCTGATATTTATTGTTGGTGGTCACCTTGGACTTTTTGGAGGTTCTTCATCAGGAGGTTCTTCAACAGCGTCTTCAACAGAAAGCTCCGGCTCTGATGCTTCAGGAATTATAGTTCCTGATGTTGTAGGAATGTCCTATATAGAAGCTAAGACAACCCTTCAGGACAAGGGTTTTAAAGTTGAAAAAGTTGACGATAACACAAGTGCAGAAGCTAAGAACGTAGTTGTAGCCCAGACTCCTGACAAGGATACAAGACAGGCAAGCGGTTCAACAATTACTATCACTGTAAGTACAGGCGCACATATGAGCGCTTCTGACGCATCTACAACAGGCGAAAGTTCTGAAGAAGTTGAAATGCCCAACCTTGTTGGTATGGATGAAGCTTCAGCCAGACTTACACTTGTTGAACTTGGTTTTTCAAACAGCAATATAAATGTTGTGACTGTTAACAACAACGACGTTTCACTTGTGGACAAGGTTATCAACCAGACACCAGCCAAGGGAACAAAGGTATCAACAGATACAGTTATCAACCTTGAAGTTTCTGTTGGACCGGCTCAGGCTGCAGCATATGTATTTGTTGGTAATATCGAAGCTCCAACAGAGAATGCATACTACACAAGCGGCGTTACAGTTAATATAACGATTACAGCTGCAGATGGTACACTTTTGTATAGCTCAGCTACAAGTTCCTTCCCGGTTTCTGTAGCTCAGAATCAAAACCAGTCATATACATCATCATCAACAGCAACTATGGAGATGAGTTTTGTAGTTAATACAGAATCAGGAGCTGTGACACAGTCAGTTACAAGAACAGTTTCACTATCTCAGATGCAATAATGACCTAAAATAGTATTTTTGAGAAAAAACAAATCCATGGAGATTTAATGCAGGGAAAGATAATTAAAGGAATAGCAGGATTTTACTATATTGATACGCCTTCCGGTAAGGTATATGAATGCAGAGCCAAGGGGATTTTCAGGCAGCAGAAAGTAAAACCTCTCGTCGGCGATGATGTTAATATGGATGTCGTATCTGAAGATGATGCTACCGGTAATGTATCAGAGGTATTTCCCCGCAAAAATGAGCTTATAAGACCGCCTGTAGCCAATGTGGACCAGGCGCTTATAATATTCGCTATAGTTCATCCAAATCCGTCCTACAACCTTCTGGACAGATTCCTTATCATGATGAAGCAGCAGGGTCTTCCTGTAGTCATCTGTTTTAACAAGCAGGACATAGCAGGTGAAGAAGAGCAGAGAGAACTAGAAGAAACCTATGAGAAGTGCGGCTATAAAGTTCTTTTCATAAGTGTTGCAAATGGTAATGGAATAGATGAACTTAAGAACCTTTTAAAGGGCAAGACAACAGTACTTGCAGGCCCCAGCGGCGTTGGCAAGTCATCTCTTATAAATCTTCTTCATCCAAAAGCACAGATGGAGACAGGAGAGCTTTCCAGAAAGATTGAGCGTGGTAAGAATACCACAAGACATTCCGAGCTCTTCCATGTTGAAGGACTTGGACCTGATACCTATATCATGGATACACCGGGATTCACATCCCTTTATCTTAAAGACGTGACAACTAGAGATCTTCCGCTTTATTATCCGGAATTTGAGATCTATGAACCTGAATGCAGATTTGGCGGCTGTTCTCATATAACAGAGCCCGACTGCGGTGTTAAGAGGGCTGTTTCAGAAGGCCTTATTTCCCGCATCAGATATGAGAACTATAAGGTCCTCTATGATGATCTAAAAAATGCCAAACCGGTTTATGGTAAAAAAGAAGGCAGAAAGCCAATGTAATTAAGCACTAAGCTGTCATGATTTATAGCATAAAATAATTGGAAGCTTAACTTTAAAAGTAATGACGCCATCATTACTCTCAGCCCAGATCGTACCGCCGTGTTGTGTTACGATCTGTTTTGCTATAGAAAGCCCCAGACCATAGCTTCCATTGAGAGATCTTGATGAGTCAGTTCTGTAGAATCTAGTGAAAATATCTCTAAGTTCCTTGTCAGTGAGAGCATCACCCTTATTTGATACTGATAAAAGAGCTGTGGTCGGATTATGCTTTGTAAGCGACATCTCAATGTTTGAACCCTTATGTGCATATTTTCCGGCATTGTCCAAAAGAATATCAATTACTTCCCGAAGCTTACTCTCATCGCCTTTGACATAAAGTTTATTACCGGTATTTGTTTCGAGCAGATGCCCTCTTTCATAGAGTTCAACCTCCATGACAAGAGACTCTTCAGTTACAAGTCCGGATAGATCAACAGGTACAAAGTTTTCTTTTGGAATACCCCTGTCAATACGGGCAAGATCCAGAAGATGCATGATAAGAGTCTTCATTTGGGAAGATTCCGTTAGTATATTAGAAATATACTTTTTTGAAGGATCACTTTTGAGGATGTTTTTATTTAAAAGCTCTGCATTTGTAAGGATAACTGTAAGCGGAGTCTTAAGTTCATGTGAAGCATCAGCAATGAACTGCTTTTGCCTGTTCCATGCATATTCTATTGGCTTAACGATCCATTTTGAAAGGTAGATGGATAATAAAGCTACAACAGCCATTGATACGGCATACAGGATAATACAAGTCCTCAAAAGAGAGTAGGCATAGATCTCATCCTCCATGGAACTTGCAATTGCATACCATGTTCCGTTGGCTTTATCCACGTAATTATAGTACAGATGAGATTTCTCGAGCATCATATCATTTTCGCCATAATGATCATGAAGGATCTCGCGATAGATGTTTTCCAACTGATTCCTGTTGTATTCCATACTATAGTATCTGGTAATGGTGCCAACGTGATTTACATAAAATGCAGAATAGGTCAGGGATGAAGGATTGTCTCTTGGAGAGAGGATCTCCTCAGGCTTATCCAAAATAACATTAAGCGCAATAGACGCATTGCTTCTTGCAAAATTAAACTCCAGAACAGGAATACTGATAAACAGGATTCCGAGAAGGACTGCTGCAATGGCTATCATTGACAGAATGAATCTTTTCCTAAGTCTTTTAATCATATAAACCTCAAGTTTCCAGATGATAGCCAACGCCTCGTACAGCGCTGATAGTTACCTTGCTACCAAGTTTTTTAAGCTTCTTACGAAGAAATGCCACATAAACCTCAACATTGTTTTCTATAGCTTCTGAATCATATCCCCAAACCTGGTCCAGTATCCTTGATTTAGGAATATTACTGCTTCCTGCCTGCATGAGAAGACGAAGAACATCGAACTCCTTGGAAGAAAGGCGTATGCTTTCAGCTCCGCAGGATATGCTGACGCCCGCAAGGTCAAGTCTCAGGTCTCCGAAGGTTATTTCATCTACCTGATCCTTCTGACGCCTTGTAAGAGCGTGTATGCAGGCTATAAGCTCCCTTGATTCAAAAGGCTTTGTAAGATAATAGTCTGCGCCGCTGTCAAGGCCTCTGACGCGGTCATCAAGGTCGGCCTTAGCAGTAAGCATAAGGATGGGAGTACCGTTGTGCTCACGCCTAAGTGTTGCCGCTACCTCAAAGCCGTTTATCCTCGGCAGCATGACGTCAAGTACAATAAGGTCATAAATATTAAGGCGGGCCTTATCAAGCCCTTCTACGCCGTCATAGGCCGCCTCAGCTTCGTAATTATTGGATTTAAGAAGATCCACGATGGAATCTGCCAGGATTTTTTCATCCTCAACAACAAGAATTCGCATATTAGTCTCCAAGGTTAGTTTTAATATATCGTTCTACGTTTTCTAATATATCACAGGATTCTGAAAAAATACTGAAATCGTAAATTATTACCACTTGTCTGCCGATAAATAAGTGTACGGGTATTGCACCATGTTTATTATGCATGAGTTGTTTCGGAGGTTTAAGTCTTTATGAAAAAATCTACAGTAAAAAAATCTACAGTAAAAAAATCAGTATCACTATTAATAGTTGCAGTATTCACAGTCCTGATGTTTTTTACCACTACATCTTTTGACAGCCGCGCTGAAGATCCTTATGAAGTACTTCTGTCAGCGACTACAGTATATAATGGCGTTGATTATAGCGCAGAGTATGATGCCTACTGCTATTACATGAACTATGCAGATCTTCGGGCAGCTTTTGGAATGAATCCGGATGCACTTATCATGCACTACGCCCTGTACGGAAGATATGAAGGCAGAATAGCCAACAGACTTATTTCCTCGGAGGAAGTAGTAGTCCCTTCGGGAGACAGCTCTGTAACAGTTATAGAGATAACCCCGCATGACAACGGCGGAATGACAGCCAAGCAGGAACAGATCGCAAGAAGCAAAGCTTCCCAGATCGCAACCGAGATCAAAAAAGCTGCAGGTAACTATACACCCAAAAAAGGCGCAGGTGTAGAAATCCTTGAATGTGCCTATGCTGCAGGAATTGTTCAGGCATACTGTAATGACGGCACCTATACAACGTCGGGCACTCACTACCGTACCGCATATGGCGTATTTGTAGCACGCGAATACTCAAGCGAAGGAGCTACAAGAGCCCTCGGACTTATCCTTGACTACCTCGGAATCCGATGGGAGCATGCAAATATTGGAACTTACGCCGATCAGTGGTGCAGGGTTATAGCAGATAACCAGGAAGGCTTTGCAGATGGAATCAATGGAGTGGCAGGGTACGGCAAGAGCTCCCTTGAAGGCGGATCCGGCAAAGAAATAAGCTATGCAGATGTAAGAGCGATATTCAGCGTATATTGATTATGAAAAAAGATTGTATTAAAGCTTTGAAAAAATGGATTCTGAGAAAAAAGATCCTGAGAATAAATAAAACTCTTGCAGGAAAAACCGCGGTAGTGATACTTGCGGCTTTTCTTGCTGTTTTAAATACACCACTTGGCTCATATGCGGAGGAACTGACATCAATAAACGTTAATACCTTTAGTAACCCTGACAGCATCACATCTCTTCATATAGGCAAAAATGTCAATGAGATATCCAGCAATTCTTTTGTCAACATGTTCAATCTCAAAGAGATAACAGTAAGCGCAAATAACCGTTACTTCTCATCCTATGACGGATGCCTTTATGACAAGAACCAGAAAACTCTTCTGTGCTTCCCCCAGGCAAGAAATTCTGCATATATTCCTGATTCTGTCGTTGCCATAGGTCAGTATGCCTTAAGCGGTGTCCAATCTGATCTTAAGAAGCAGATAGAAACTACAGTCGCCTATAATAGCGAAGCAGGCGGCGAGGAAAATGATATTACAACTCCCCACCTTGTTCATACGGCCAGCGGCCTTATGTGGGATGATGGTCATGGCAACATAGTATCTGTTAATGACGGCCTCCTTCTTGTGGTAGCACAGTTTGTAGATGATAACACAACAAGCGGAATGAGACAGAATGAACAGCTTAAAAGCTGCTACAAAGCCCTTATAGAAGACGTAGCATATAATGACTATTTCTATTCCCCTACAGGAGACTGGACCAAGGAAAAGGCGTTGTCTACCATTACCAATAAGTCAGGAGATGCTTATGGCATGTCTGCGGCCTTTGCTTATATAGCTTCAAGCCTTGGATACAGATCAAGAGTCATGGTCGGCATCATCACAGATAGCGAAGGCAAGAGCCAGTCAACAGCCTGGGTTCAGGTCGAAGTCGACGGCACCTACTACATATTTGACCCTGCCATGGAAAAAAATCTTGGGTATGACTGCTACAAGATACCGTTAAGTTCTGATAGTAACGGAATTTCGAGAACTAATAGTGCATCTTATACAGTAGTTTTTTGACCAAACACTCTATCTTTTTAGCCAAAGAATCCTCTATAATATAATAAGAATTAGGGAAAATTCCTTAAATTTGTTTAAGGTATTGACTATAATGCGTACTTTGAGATATTCTGTATCACGATGATTTTTTCTGTCATTCGTAAGCAGAAGTCATCTTGAAGTGAATCTTATTCGATTCAAGCCTTAATTAGTTATTTCAGAGAGGAAGGAATTTTAGATGTCTCAGACCCCATTTATCATAGGAATCGCCGGCGGTACCGGTTCAGGAAAGTCCACTTTTACCAACAGACTTAAACATATATTCAAAGATCAGGTTACAGTCCTGTATTACGATAACTACTATAAAGCTCATAATGATCTTCCTTTCGAAGAGAGAAAAAAGATCAATTATGACCACCCGGATGCATTCGAAACAGACCTTCTTCTCGAGCACCTCAAAATGCTCAAGGCAGGAAAGTCAATTGAATGTCCTGTTTATGACTACAAACAGCACAACCGTTCTGAAGAAGTTACTATAGTTGAACCAAGTCACATCATCCTTCTTGAAGGCATTCTCGTACTTGCAGATTCACGCCTTCGTGATCAGATGGATATCAAGATCTTCGTTGAGGCTGATGCTGATGAGAGAATCCTTCGCCGTGTAGTACGTGACGTTAAGGAAAGAGGAAGAGACATCGACAACATCGTAGAGCAGTATCTTACAACAGTTAAGCCTATGCATTACCTCTACGTTGAGCCTACAAGAGTATATGCAGACCTTGTTATCAACAGCGGTATGAATGACATGGCACTCGATGTTATGGCAACCAAGATCAACTCCCTTATTGAAGGTAAGAACTAAACATAAGATTATTTTAGCCGGTGCAATGCGCCGGCTTTTCTTATGGTAAAATAATGTTTACTTTATTTTTGGGAAAAGGGGAAATTGCAATGGATAAGGCTTTTGAAGGTATGAACAAAAGAGAAGAATTAGATGATAAATTATTCGATTTATCATTAGATATATCAAAAGAAATGATACTTTCCAAAAAGTATATGCCATCATTTATGAAGGATACAAGGGAACCCTTTGACATAAAAGGAATTGGCTATACGTTTTTTTATAATGATGGGAAAAGCTCTTCATGCAATAGATTTTTTCGCTTTGAAGAGTTTGAAGGAGAGGGTATATCAGTAAGCTTCATGATCGAGTACGCCATATACCTTGATTATGATATCCAGCACCTGTATGACCTTGAACACGTATTCGTGTACGTTGCAGAGGATGGAAACGTATGTGCTGTAGAATCAAGCTTTCATGGCAAGTTCTTTAATTCACTTTTATCTTGCGGTCAGCCGCTTTCTTTTATTGATGGGGTAAGACCAGTACTGTATATGCAGCCAGGTAAGCATGCCCTGATGCCAGATCCTAAGCTTTTTGAGTTGTTCCCCCATTACAAGACATCCTGCAATAATCTTGCAGGCTCTGATGGCCTCTTGATTCCTGATTTTCTGGAAGGTGAGATCAGAAAAGAGACTGATACAGATGAAAAGGTTAAAGCTTATATAGCATCTAAATACGCCTTTACCCCGTCATTTGAATTTGAAAGCTATGACCCTGGCGAAGACGTCCTTATGCCCTGGAAGGAGCTTAGAAATACAATAGTTACCAGAATTAACAATATTCTTGAAATGATAAATAGCCAGGGATAATCTCTCACGACATTTATCAGATGAAAATGTCATTCATCCGATAAAAATGTCAATTCGTCGTCATGCTTTCTTTTTCTTCGGAAACAGAGTAAAATAGTGGCTTATGGTGATTTTTGACTTGATAAGAAGTGACAACGCTTAAAAAGAGGAGAAGAAAGAATGCGTAAAGTTAAAAAAGTACATAAGATGATAGCACGGTTTATTGCAATTGTTTTGGGTATAACCGCTACAGTATTAACCCTTAAGGGCGTAGATATGAATATAAAAGGATTTGATCCTGAGACAGTTGGTTTTTTGGGTAAAATTGCAAACTTTGCAATAGGTCCGTTTTTAGTTGCTTTGGTATATTGTGTCTATTTTGCAACTGTTTTTATTGCCGGCATAGGTTTTGCCATGGATAGAAGTGATATGGCTCCTGTAGTTACCAGAGGTGGCCGTGTTTATACATTTGAGCCAACTTTCCTTGGAAGATGCGTTTCTTGTTTTGGATATCTTGTAGGCTTTGTCCTGATCATGGCTTTGATACTTCAGTTCATTCCTTCTGATTGGTCAATCGCGCTTGCTGTTGTATTTATGCTGTTTGCCTTAGTTGAGCACATCCTTTTCTTTAAGGTCCTTATTTGGGACGGCATTGTGGTAAAGGTTAGAAAATAATAGGCAAAGATGCTATTGATGGCAAAGTTGCAGATGCAGTATATTTTGTAAATCCTAAGACAAGATAAAAAGTAGAATATTCATAAGTAAGTTTATAATCCCGCGCAGATTCAGTGCTGAACCTGCGTGGGATTTTTTGTTGTCAATAAATGATACATAATAATGAGAAATAGAACAAATATGGCATAGTTTTTTGGGGCGAATTATTTAATACTAAATATGGAGCCGAAGTAAACACAGATATAATTATTTATAAAAGCAAAAAGTACGATTCAAGGCTTCACGGAAGACAGATTCTTAAAAAGCGGAGAACACTTATGTACAGTCAAGAACAAACTATAGATCAGATTCAAAAATTTGTAGATGGCCTCGCATCAAAGCGCTGGACTCAAGTATCCAGAGTTCAGGATATAGAAGGCTTTGGTGGTATCTATTATAAGAAAATCCCTTATGGAGTAAGAACACAGGTGGTTAATGACCATGAAGGCTTTGATCATTTTGATCCCGATTCTCTTTGGGGCGGAAGTGACCAGCATTATTATTTCAGGTTCACTTTCAAAGTGCCTGAAGTTTATGATGGTAAGACCCTTTTGATGTTCATATCAACAGGTGCCGATGATATCTGGAATACAGACAATCCCCAGATGATGATCTATGTTAATGGGAAGCTGTATTGTGCCATGGACATGAATCATGATCATGTGAAAATAAGTGAAAGTGCTGCTTTGGGAGATGAGTATGAAATTGGTATATATGCATATTCCAATACAGTAAACGCTACAAACAGCCTTGGCATTAGATTTACTTCTGAAGATAAGGATATGATAAGGCTCTACTACGATATCGAGACTCCATTTGAAGTATTAAAGAGCCTTCCTGAAGATGATAGTAATAGACAGCTCCTTATAGATGTTCTTAGTAAGGCTATAAGTCTTGATCCTAAAGATATATCAGATTATCTACTGAATAATTTATATGGCAAAGATATACCAGAAGCTACAGTCAAAAGCATAGGTCATACCCATATAGATGTTGCCTGGAAGTGGCCTCTTCGCCAGACTAGAGAAAAGGTCATAAGAAGCTGGACTAATGTTCTTAAGCTAATGGACAGATATCCGGAATATCATTTTATGGCAAGTACTCCTCAGATGTACGAATTTGTATCAGAAGATGAACCTGAGCTTTTTGACAGGATCAAAGAAAAGGTCAAAGAAGGTAGATTCGAACCTGAAGGTTGCATGTGGCTTGAGCCAGACTGCAACATTCCATCAGGCGAGTCTCTTATCCGCCAGATAATATATGGACAGAGATATTTCAAAGAGAACTTCGGCCATGAAACTCAGGTTCTCTGGATCCCGGATGCATTTGGATATAGCTCAGCGCTTCCCCAGATCCTGTCTAAAAGCGGCATCAAATATTTCATGACAACTAAGCTTTCCTGGAATGATACTAACAGATTGCCCTATGACCTTATGTATTTTAAGGGGATTGACGGAAGCAAAGTCCTTTTGTACGTCATCACTACCTGCGATAACAAGAATGCTTTGGAAGCAGGATACGACAAGCTTCTTAACTATACCTACAATGGACTTCAGAATCCGTCCGAAGTTATGGGAACATGGAATGCTTTCCGTCAGAAGGATATTACTAATAACGTTCTAACATGCTATGGATACGGCGATGGAGGCGGCGGCCCAACTGAAGATATGCTTGAAAGGTCCAGGCGCATGAGTCTTGGAATCCCAGGATGCCCAAGAACTGAGCAGACATCCCTCACAGACTTTTTCCATAAGCTTGAAGAAGATTTTGAGAAGGCTCAAGATAAGCCTGAGTGGTCAGATGAGCTCTACCTTGAATACCACAGGGGCACCTACACATCCATGGGCGCCAACAAGCGCTACAACAGACTTTCAGAATACATGATCCAGGATGCTGAATTTATGTGCATCATGAACATGCTCCTTAATAATAAGGCTTATCCTTCCAAAGAAATCGATGATATCTGGAAGATAATCCTTTTAAACCAGTTCCACGACATCCTGCCTGGATCGTCGATTAAGGATGTATATGACGATTCTAAAAAGCAGTATGTAAAGATACTCGCGGATGGTAAAGATATCATAGATAAGTCTGGAAAAGATATTGTTGCTTTCATACAGGGCTTTGATGGTGAGAATAGAAAAGAATCCTTTATTTGTATAAATGCGGCAGGCCATAGCAGAAAAGGCCTTGCCAGATTAGAAGACGGAAGACTTGTAGAAGTTAAAGATATAGTGCCAGCAAAGGGCCTTGCAAAGGTTTCGATTGATTACGCTGATTCTTTTTCCAAAGAAGGACATAACCCTATGTCTGCCATGAAAAGAGAAGATGGCAGCCTGGTTGTATCAACGCTGTTCTTCGAAGCTGTATTTGACAGCTGCGGCGAGATAACAGGGCTTTTTGACAAGGTTTCTGGAAGGATGGTCAGGGATGAATCTGGAAGTCCTCTTGGAAGACTCATAGCCTTTGAGGATAAGCCCAAGGAGTACGACTGCTGGAACATAGATGCAGACTATGAGAACGTGCAGGAAGCTGTAACAGATCTTTCTAAGATGGAGATAGTGCAGGATGATCCATATACGCTGACAATACATCTTGAAAGGAAGTTTAGAAATTCGGCTATAAATCAAAACGTGGTATTTTATTCAAATACCAGCAGAATCGATTTCGTAACAGATATTGACTGGCATGAGCATCAGGTGCTTCTGAAAGCAGCATTTCCGCTTAACGTAAAGGCTGACAAGGTTACCGCTGAGATCCAGTTTGGTAATGTTTCAAGAACCCTTAAACCTAAGACAAGCTGGGACAAGGCCCGCTTTGAGATGTGTGCTCATAGGTGGGTTGATATGTCAGAGCCTGAGTCTGAGGGAGGAAAGTTTGGAGTAGCTATCCTAAACGACTGCAAATACGGCTATGACGCTAAGGATAGCACCATAAGGCTGACACTCCTTAAATCAGGAATATATCCAAATCCTGAGGCTGACAACGGGCACCATCACTTCACCTACTCGCTATATACCCATAAGGGGGATTACAGGCAGGGCAAAGTCATAGAGGAAGCTGAAAACCTTAACAGGCCGCTTATATTGATCCCGGCAGCAGGTGATAGGAGTCTTGGCATTAACACCAAAGATTCTATTAGCGAAAGAAAGACCTCAGACAGTAGTACTTATCTTCCAAATAGCTTTGGAATAATAGATATAGGAGACGCAGAAGGCATCTTCATTGATACTGTCAAAAAAGCTGAAGAGTCAGACGACGTAATAGTCCGCATGTATGAAGGCTACGGCCTTGACCACGATATCAAGGTATCTGTGCCGGATGCTCTTATAAAGGCAGCAGGATATAGAAATGTAGTGATAACCAAATGTGATCTTAAAGAAAAAGATCTTGAAGATGGCTTACAATTAGAATCTAATAGATCAGATATTAAAACCAAATATACAAATATAGAAACTAAAGATACAAATATAGAAACTAAAGATACAAATATAAAAACTAAAGATACAAATTTAGAAACCAAAGAAACAAACATACTCAAAAATGGTAAATATACTCTTAATATCAAAACATTTGAAATAGTAACACTCAAACTTCATTTCAGCTAAAAGGACGACATAGGTATGAGTAAGATTAAACATGACCCTGGAAAAGAACGCAAATTTCTTACAATAGCTCTGGGAATACTTAGTGGCAAGCTACAAGAAGAGGGCATAGACTGCGAAGCTCTTTCTAAGTGCGATGCCCAAAAGCTTCATAAGTTCCTCCAGAAAGTATCTAAAGACTACGAGATTACATATCCTAAGGAAGAGGATGCACCTAGAGGCAAGCTCCACGTCGTAACCTATGAAGGATCTAGAAAAAGAACTCCGGCCCAGGTTAAACTCTGGAAGCTTGAAGACGGCGACAATACAAGAGACTTTACAAAGGTTAATGGCAAGGTTGCTGCTATTCGCCTTATAACGGGATTCGATGGAGAACTTGATGCTGACATACCATATGGCAGATATTACTGCGAAGTATCCAAGGGAAGCGAGTATGGCATCATCAAAGATACTATCGAGATAGGGCCTAAGAAAACAGATATTAGATACCATTTGAAGAGATTTATTGATTTAAGTAAACTAGGCTGGTATGCAGGAGACCTCCATCACCACAGCATTTTTTCAAGTCCTGTATATAAGGGCGATGATGACGTTACAGAAAGCCCTCATGAAGTTGCCAATTCCATGGCAGCAATGGGCCTTAGATATGGAGCTTTGAGCGATCATCACAACGTACTTAATCATGAAGAGTGGAGAAAACAAGAGCGCGAAGACTTTTTTCCCATAGTGTCCAAAGAAATATCTACATCAAATGGACACGTTATGTCCCTTGGCGTAGAACCTGACGTGATATTCGACATCCCTGATGACGAGCATAGAACAGATGAATACATGCGCTCAGAATTTAAGCGCATAACAGACGAGATCAAAGAAAACGGTGGACTTGCCCAGATCAATCACCCCTGCGACCTCTCAAGATCCATCTCCTGGAACCCTGCATATTACGACATGACAGGAATATTCGAGACCATGGAGATTTGGAACGGGTCAGTTCCCATGATCAAAGGCTCCACTAACTTTAAAGCCTATGAATTCTGGCTTTCTATGCTGAAAAAAGGAGAATATAGACCCGCAACAACAGGAAGCGATACCCATAACATCAAGGCAGACGATTACGACGATTTCTACGTACTTCTTCAGAAGCTGCACAAGGTGATGTCAGTACTAAGATACCCTGAGCACAAGGATGAGATTGAAGTATTAGACCTTATCTTTGAAAAGGCTGTTCCAACACTTGAAAAATGGGTCACAACCAGCCTTACCAGTGGCTGCGTCAGAACCTATATAAACGTAAAAGGAAAACTAACACAAGGCAAGGTACTGGATGCACTAAGAAATGGCCGATCCTTCCTGACCAACGGCCCAATACTCTTTTATAAAGACGGCAAGATCACACTAATGTCAGCAAGACCCCTTCAGTATCTGAGAATCTACACACCTGAAGGACTCTATAAAGAAAAAAAGCTGAACTCAAGATCAGCACTGATTAAAGATGGCGATAACATCTTTTACGATTACAGCTTTGAACTAAAAGAATCTAAGCTTTTTACCAAAGATTGGTTCTATTTAACAGCTGTAGACGACTGCACCAACCAGGCGTTCATGAACCCGGTATTCAGAGCGTAAATCCATCAAAAATCGTAGAAGCGAAAAATGCTAGGCACCGGCGAAACCTTAATCTCTTTGCGAAAGGCGAAGTTTGAGCCTAGCTAAATTTGTGCGACACCGTATTGCGGTACTCCCTGGGCGATGTTCCCGATATCTTATTAAAGACTCTGTTAAACTGCGAAAACGATGTAAACCCGCAGCTCTCCGCAATCGCAGATATCTTCTCATTTGTACTCGAAAGCTTATACTGCGCATTCTTGATCCTGGTCTGCTGAATATAGTTCAGAAGATTGAAATGCGTGATAGCCTTGAATTCGCGTGACAGGTAACTTGGGCTTAAATAGTACATCTCCGCTAAAGATTCCAGCGACAATTCTTTATCATAATTATTGTGAATATAAGATGTGATCTCATATATCTTGTGCTCGATAGAAGTATAAGACTGCTCATCAGCGTAAATGTTGCAGGGACTTATCTCATAAAGAGTATACAAAAACTCCTGAAACAGAGTATGTATGTGGAACTCATCTGCAGGATTATCGTAGTAGTTATGCGTATCTGCAAATACATATATCTTGTTCAGGATATCTACAAGTTTTTTCCTATCATCAATATTAAAACGCATAATGGGAACTTCAGCGTAGAAAGGCTTAAGAATAGTATCGTAGGCAGCCTTGGACTCCGGATTGTTTATAGGGAACATGAAGTCTATGATGATGCGCTTGGAGGCTTCTCCCTTGTAATATATGGATTTGTGCATGACAGAAGGCGCCAGAAGGACCATGTCACCTGCGTGGATATTGTAGGGAGTTCCTTCGATCAGGTGAGAAGCATTTGGAGCCAGAAGGATCAGTATCTCGTAGAAAGGATGCAGATGCTGGAACTCCATGTTGTTAGAGACACTTCTGTTGTCATAATCGATGTAGTAGTAAATGTTATCTTTGATATTGTTGATGATGATAAAGTGCTTATCATCGTACTGAAACTCATTATTGATCAGCATATAACTCCCCCCTTGCCCATAGCATAAAACGCATAACACCATCATAGGTGTCTATGACAAAAAATGCAATGTTTTTGGGCGATACTAATAAAAAGTAAATAGAATTTGAATTTTCAAAAATATAGAATTTACTTATCAACAAGAACGACTGGGAGGTACCGGGGGTGAGCAGGAATAAAGAAAAAAGACCCAAAAACAAGATCAACATGAAGACTTATTTACGCAATAACTGGCAGCTGTATCTGATGTTACTTGTTCCGGTTATCTACATGATCTTGTTCAAGTACAAGCCAATGCTTGGAGTTGTTGTAGCATTCAAAAAGTTCAACATCTTCCAGGGAATCTGGGCAAGTCCATGGATCGGACTTAAGAACTTCAAGGATGCATTTTCTTCAGCAGCATTCTGGTCATCACTTAAGAACACACTGATCCTTAACCTTGGTGATCTTGTTCTTGGATTTCCATTCCCCATCTTTCTTGCAATCTTCTTAAACGAACTTCGCAGTAGCAAGATAAGAAAGGCAACACAGACACTTCTATATCTTCCCAACTTTATGTCATGGGTTATCATCTCTGGAATAGCAGTTCAGCTTCTTTCGGGATCAGGTCTACTCAATAACCTCATAACTAATCTTGGCGGTGGTAAAGTTGATTTTCTAAGTAACCCATTTATCTGGCGTTTCGTTTACTGGTTCTTTGGAATATGGCAGGGCGCAGGTTATTCCCTCATCATCTATCTGGCAGCGCTTATGGCAGCAGATGCTTCCCTTGGAGAAGCAGCCTACATAGATGGCGCCACAAGACTTCAGAGAATCTGGTATGTAACAATCCCTCAGATCTCTTCGACAATCACAGTTCTCCTTATCATGCAGGTTGGTAAGCTTGTAAGTATCTCTTTTGACCGTCCTTATATGATGGGTAACTCTTTGGTAAAAGACGCTTCAGAAGTTATCAGTACTTACGTATATAACACAGGTCTTGCAGCCGGAAGATTTGACTTTGCCACAGCAGTAGGCTTGTTCCAGACAGTTGTAGGTGTAGTTCTCGTTCTGACAGCTAACGGAGTAATTAAAAAGATGGGACAGGAGGGCATTGTCTGATGGGAACTCTTAATAGTAAGCAGGAAAAGATATTTCAGATAGGCTGGTCAATATTTTTTATCTTGGTCACATGTATCGCCATGGTACCGATCTTAAGAGTTGTAGCAATATCCTTCAGCTCAAAATCTTCGATCACAGCAGGCGCGGTATCCATATGGCCCGTTGGATTTAATACAGAAGCTTATATCAGAGCCTTCAAAACAGGAAGTTTTGTAAGAGCATTTGGATATTCAGTAGTACTCATGCTTGGCTCAACAGCTATAAACCTCATAATGACAGTCCTTACAGCTTATCCGCTGTCCAAGAAGAACCTCATAGGTGGAAGTCTTATCATGACACTCTTTGTTCTGACAATGTACCTTCACCCGGGAACAATTCCTGAATATCTCAATGTCAGAGATTTTAAGCTTATAGACTCTGTGTGGGCTCTTATAATCCCAGGCGCGCTGTCAGCCTACAACATGATCATCATGTGCAACGGTTTTAAAGGAATTGATGAAGCAATCTACGACGCAGCAAGGATCGATGGCTGCAGCGAATTCATGACACTTACAAGGATCGCTCTTCCCCTTGTATATCCTACACTTGCAACACTTGGACTTTTCTATGCAGTAGGAAGATGGAACGGAATCTCAGATGTTTTGTACTACATCAATTCATCAGAGCTTTACACAGTACAGATGGTACTCAAGCAGTACATCGAAGCTATCAACGTAACAGTAGAAGAAGGCCTTCAGACCAATCTTGTAGCAGAGAATATCAAGGCAGCTTCCATTGTTATCTCAATGCTTCCTATGCTCATCGTATATCCTTTTGTCCAGAAGTTTTTTACCAAAGGAATCATGGTTGGAGCAGTAAAGGGATGATGTGGCAAAAATATATTTACCAATAGTTTATTTTGAATCAAAACGGTAATAATCCGTTTGAGTGATAAAAGAGGTTAACGGGTATCAAAAACTAAGACAGGAGAGGGAAAACTATGAAAAAGACATTGG
This sequence comes from uncultured Butyrivibrio sp., assembly GCA_947168935.1. GTDB lineage: Bacteria > Bacillota > Clostridia > Lachnospirales > Lachnospiraceae > Butyrivibrio. The sequence goes on from CAMVNV010000021.1 coordinate 20,822, forward strand.
CACAAAAAGCTCTTGCAGCAGGATTAACAGCTTCTATGATGCTTGGGGCAGCAGCATGTGGAAACTCCGGAACAGGAACAACAGCTGGCGGTGACACAGCTTCATCAGGTGGCGGCAAAGGAGATCCTGTTTCCATCAACGTAATGGTCTGGGACCGTGGTAATGCAGCTCCCGGAACTACAACTGAAGATAACGCGCTTACACAGTGGATCCAGCAGCAGATGCTTGAAAACTACAACATCACAGTAACTTATACATCAGTTCCCCGTTCAGAGTCAGATGATAAGCTCAACATCATGATGGCTGGCGGATCTGCTCCTGACATCGTATTTACATACAGCCAGGCTATGTTCTCTAACTTTGCTTCATCAGGCGCTTTAAAGGATCTTACATCTCTTTATTCTGAGTACGGCGCAGATATTGAGAAGTATTGTACAGAAGCTGAGTCTCAGGGAATCATGGGAGATACAAGATATGCTGTCATGAAGCAGAGAGGAACAGAAAGCGCTCGTCACACAGCATACATCCGTAAAGACTGGCTTGATGAGCTTGGCATGGATATGCCTACAACCAAGGAAGAGCTTGGCGAATACCTCTATGCGGTAAAAGAAGCAGGGCTTGGCGGCGACAACACAATTCCGTGGGCTATGTCAGGTCGTGAAGATACTGAGAAGATGTACCTCAACTTCATCGGATCATACGTAGATCTTGAAGATGACAGAGAAGCTTATTGCTACAATGAAGCATACATCGTAGCTAACGAAGAAGCTAAAGAAGGTCTTGAGCAGCTCAACAAGTGGTATAAGGACGGCCTTATCAGCTCAGACTTTGCAACAGATACAAGTGAAGACGTATACAACGCAGCAGTTGCTAACGGACAGGTTGGATTCGTACTTGATGACTCAACATCAATCTGGGATGAGACAGAAGTTCTCAACAACACACTCGGCGTAGAAGAAACCTTCGTTCCGATCATGCCTTTCGAACTTTCAGATGGTTCATATCGTACACCTTACGAGTACAGATATGCTATGTACGTAATGATCCCTGCAACAACAGACGATGCTAAGGCGCAGGCTTGTATGAAGTATCTCAACTGGCTTGCAAATCCTGAAAACGCTGTTAAGGTTCGTTACACACCTGACTACACAACAACAGATAACGGCGTTGCTGTAGAGCCTACAGAAGATGAGAAGAACGAAAAAGGCTATCCTGGAACCTGCGATGACCTTTGCATCATGAACCTCAACTTTGACTGGGTTAACGACTATGACGTACTTGCAGCTACAAGCGTAGAAACACAGGCTTCAAACTGGGCAACTAAGGAGTGGTACAAGAGCTATTACGATACCTGCGAGATCGGTAAGTTCAGATATCCTACATACGCTAACCTTTCAGAGGCAGAGCAGACCTATGGTACAGACGTTGAGAACAAGATGGTTCAGTTCGTATATCAGTGCATAGTTGCAGATGATTTCGAGTCAACATATACAAATGGTATGGCTGAACTCAATAACTCAGGTCTTTCTGAGATCATTGAAGCAAGAGGCGCATATTACGACTCAGTTAACTGAAAAGATTAATAAATTAATTCCTTTAATTTTGGGAAAAGAAGCTGCAGTAAAAGTTGTAAAATAAATGTTAGAGCATTAGAAGTTTAATCTAAAGGTAGTACATTTAGAGCCCGGAATCCGATATTAAGGGTTCCGGGCCTTTTGTGTAAAAAAACAGAAGAAATAATTAAAAGAAAAATCTGAAATTGGTCAAAAAAGAAAAACAAAAATAAATGGATAACTACGGAGGCGGGAATGGCAGAATTAATTACAAAGGTACAAATTGAAAAGACTCTGCAGATTCTCTCACAGTCATTTCAGAAAATTTTATATGAAGACGACGATAAGTTCATGGATGGAATGAAAGATAAGAACCTGGCTGGTGATGATATCAGAAAATATCAGCACTGGGAATGGACTCAGGGCGTAGGTCTTTATGGAATGTGGATGCTCTATAAAGAAACAGGAGATGAGAGCTATAAGCAGATCCTTGATAAGTACTACGAAAAGTCCTTTGAGACAGGCCTTCCGTCTAGGAATATAAATACAACAGCACCAATGCTGGCTCTGTCTTTTTTGGCAGAGGGCGAATAAGATGATGACAAGATGTCTGTATGCCGCGAGTGGGCTGCTTGCGTGATGAATCAGTATCCCAGAAGCGAAGAAAACGGCATGATCCATAGGACCAGCGATTCACTTAATAACGGAGAGCTTTGGGATGATACCCTTTATATGGCGGTCCTCTTCCTTGCAAATATGGGGCGAATAGAGGGCAAAAAGGAATATATTGAAGAGTCACTCTATCAGTACCTTGTACATATCAAATACCTTACTGATAAAAAAACCGGCCTCTTTTTCCACGGATGGACCTTCGAAGGAAGACATAACTTTGCAGAAGGCTTGTGGGGACGCGGTAACAGCTGGCTTACAGCATCGATTCCTGAAATATTTGAGATAGTTAAGGATATGCCGGAGCATACAGCCAGGTTCCTTCAGTTTGCGCTATTAAGTCAGGCAGATGCCCTTACAAAATATCAGGATCCATCAGGCATGTGGCACACACTTATTGATGACCCGGATTCATATCTTGAGACAAGTGCAACATGCGGCTTTGGATACGGTATACTTAAGAGTATAAGAATGGGAATCCTCCCTGATAAGTATAAGGGAATGGCTCTTAAAGCCCTGTCAGCAGTAATGGACAGGATTGGAGATGACGGCGTTGTTGCAGACGTATCCTATGGAACTCCCATGGGAAGGGATTCTAAGGATTTTTATAAAGAAATACCTATTAAGCCCATGCCTTATGGACAGGCGATGGCTATGCTGTTTTTAATAGAGGCGGCAAAAGTAGTTGACTGATTTTTAGTAAGTTCAGAAAAAAGGAAGTAGTTGACTGATTTTAGTAAGTTCAGATAAAAAAGTTAGAGGTAGCCATGGAAGATCATTACAGAAGAATACTGACAGATTCCGATAAGAGATTAGTATATTTCGTTCAGGAGCAGGTTCTTGATAAGAACAGCCCCTACTACGGAGCGTTTATAGACAGGCGAGGCGTAAGTGAAGCCAAGGTTACACTTTACCGCCTTGAGACTATAATTGCATGTTACCTGTGCAGTGACAGTAAATACTATAAGAATAAAAATGTTTATGAACGTATACTGGCAGGTCTTAAGTATGTTAAGAGCGTTCAGCACGAAAACGGCCTCTTTGATTATGTGAGCTGTAATTTTAATTCAGCTCCTGATACAGCCTTTTGCCTTGTAGCTATAGTACCTCCATATCAGGTACTTCGTGACAAAAAAGATAGAAGCCCTGAAGAAGAGACTATCTATAAAGAACTTGGTGACATCATATATAACGGTGCAAAGGGCATTATGGAAGGCGGCTTCCACACACCAAATCACAGATGGGCTATTGCAGGAATGTTAAAGCTTTGCGGCAGGCTCTTTAATGATGATGTTATGTATGCAAGCGCAGACAGATACCTAGCTGAAGGAATCGACTGTAACGAAGACGGTGAGTATGCTGAGAAGTCTGCAGGTAACTATAATTCAGTCAATAACGATGCCATGATAATGCTTGCAGAGGCAACAGGAGATACTTCTTTCGAAGATCATGTATGCCGCAATCTTGAGATGATGCTGACTTACTGGGAGCCAAACGGAAGCATATTTACAGCTAACTCAACCCGTTTTGACAAGGACCTTATAGTATATCCTCTTGCTTACTACACAGAATACATGCTCATGGCCCAAAAGAGAAATAATGATACTTTCTATCAGATGTGCAATACCATCATGGATATAGTAAGGGACAGAGACTTGGAAGCCCCTGACGTACTCATTTATTTTCTTAAATATCCCCAGTGGCGAAAGACTGAGTTTGAAGGAAGCTTCGATAATCCTGATTACAGAGTATTTTATAAAAACTCTAATATAGCAAGAGTAAGAAATAAATACTATACTTATACTGTAATGGGAGGTAAATCGGATTTTCTTTATTTCCATGTAGGTACAATGCAGCTTGCAATGAAGGTTGCAGGATCATTTTGTGAGCACAGAGCCTTTATCAGTGAAGAGATGAAAGAAGAGAATGGAATATTCCATCTCCACCAGACCATGAAAGGCTGGTACTATCTGCCCTGGACTGATGAAAAAAGGCCTGATACAAGTAACTGGTGGGCAATGGATAATGCAGGAAGAGATAAGCTCCATGGCCCTGACATAGACATTGACGTGTTCATAAGTGACGCTAAATCAGGCGACGGCTTGGATGTAAGAGTAGTAACATCATCAGATGCTGTTAAGGGAGCACCCTGGAGAGTAGAGCTTGCATTTACAGGCGGAGATTTCCTTGAAAATGAGCATCTGGCAACAACTCTGACAGGCTCTGAGACTATAACCATCAAGGACGGCTATACAGCTGTATCCAATGCAAGAGACACAATAACAGTTGGCCCTGGTTTTGGCGCACATCACTTCATGGAAGGCAAAGAGGACAGCGAGCTTACAACTGCCGGCGCATCGACGATCTATTTTACCGACTATACTCCTTTTGACAGGACAATACAGATAAGAAATGGACGCAGTAGCTTTGCAGATCTTTGAACATGAAATTTTTTAATAAGGGTAATATTCAAAAGCAGCTATTACATATATATGTTATTGCAGGATTAGTGCCAATTGGAATAATTGGTACTATTTTGCTTGTAAGCACATTCTCCATGTTCATGGGATACAACAGAAATCTTTTGGAATCGTATGGGCAGAGAGTGTCTACAACTCTTTTTGAAATAACTACCCAGGCTTTTAATATTTCTGAGAAATTTACCTATAGCGAAGATGTATGGCAGATTCTGTCGCGGGATTATCATAGTATTGATGATGAGAAGGATACGATAGATAAGATCGACATCATAGAGAGCTTTAACTATGAATACACTGCCATTGAAAGTGTAGAGATCTATTCAGATAATCCAAGTATCAAGGATTATAAGGAGTTTTATCAGACTACTGATGAAATCACAGATTCCGAATGGTACCAGAAGGCTATAACCCAGAAGGCAGCCTTTTGGAGAGGCCTTTCCAGGCATGATAAAAATGGTATAACCTACTACAACATCTGTCTTATCAGGCAGATTCCTCTTGTTGATTCCAAATACAATGCAGTCCTTATCATAAGGCTGAGCGATAATTATTTTAAGACAAGGCTCAGAGAGCAGCAATATGAAGTAGCTATTGCTGTTAATGATGGGATGATTTCTTTTAGTTCAGACAATTCCTGTTATGGTGATAACCTTAGCGACCTTATTCCCGTTGATTTTAATGATAAGCACTATTCCTATAATGGCATGAGGATGCTGAATGGTGCCTTTACCATGCTTAATGGCAACACCCTTTCATCCTATAGGGCAGATTCAGTATTTTATATAACTACTATGGATCATAATTCCATAAAAAGAGCGGTACTGATCATCTTTTTTATAATTGTGATCTTATTGGTTGCACTAATAGTCCCCTTTGAGATACTGCGAATCTTTTCAAAATATTTTGCAGGCAGGGTCAAGACGCTTAAAAGTGCTGTACACAAGGTATCAAGCGGAGAATATGATATTCCGCCTTCATTAAACGGAGAAGATGAGATATCGGAAGCCTTTTCGGATCTGGTGATCACAGCCCATGAGATCAAGCAAAAGAATGCAAAGATGTATGAAGCTGAGCTTGATAAAAAAGAACTTTTGAGCAGGCAAAGTGAGATGGAGCTAAAGATGCTCACAAGTCAGATCAATCCACACTTTTTGTATAATACTCTTGAAACCATAAGAATGAAGGCTGTTACAGCTGGAGATAAAGAAGTTGCCGGAGCGATCAAGACTCTTGGCAAGATGCTCAGATTCGTTCTGGATAAGGGCAATTCTGAAGAAGTCAGCCTTGCAAATTCCATAGATCATGTAGAAAACTATCTCTCGATCCAGAAGATGCGATTTGGAGATAAGATCAACTATGAAATTAGTATAGATGAATCCATCAATACCAAAAAGGTCACAACACTTCCTCTTATTATCCAGCCTCTGGTAGAAAATGCAATTCAGCATGGTCTTAGGGAAAAAGATGGTAAGGGTATCATAAGGGTTGATATTACAAAAGTTATGATAGGAGAAAGGCTTCAGGATGAAGCTCTAAAGATCATGGTTACAGATAACGGAGGAGGCATGTCTGATCAAAGATTAAACGAGCTTAAAGAGAGTATTAAGACTCCCTCTGAAGATGGTCGCAGCATAGGAATTGCCAATGTTTATAACAGAATAAGACTTAAGTACGGAGAGCCTTATGGAATGACAATAGATTCTACCTGGGGGGCAGGAACTGTTATTAATTTATATGTTCCTGTACAAATCCGTAATAATTAAATGGATGTTTAATTATTACCGTACTTTTTGTTAAATAGTTAAGGTACTGAATTTTGCTAATAAAAGATACACTTTTATTAACAGGTTCGGTACTTTTTTTGTTGGGATCAGTGAAAGACCTGAGGGGGAGGAACGAAGTGGGAAACTCTAAAATTTCTGACAAAATATATTATGTATATCGTCTTATGGCGATGATGCTATTTGTACTTCTTTTCTTGCCTGCAACTAATCCGGCAAGGATCAGCGGAATGATTAATCGTAGTATTTCTCTTTTGACAGCAGGTTTTTCTTATGGGACTCTCATTGATAATTTTGGTCGTGCTTTTAGAAAGGAATGGATACTTGAAAGCACAATGAGACTTGATAGCATATCAAGTTTATTTGTTTGTGTTGGTATATTTGCATGCGCACTTGGTGCATGCCTTTCAATTGGCAATAACAAGTGCAGACGCCTTGGCAATATCATAAGCACTATAGGCAGCAGCGTATCTCTCTTTGCACTTCAGGGAATCTATGTTGCATACACACAGGTAGCTCTTACCAAAAAGCCCGAGAAGATAGCTCCGACTTTCCCACCGTTTTATTATGGAATCCTTGTGATCCTTGTAGTAATGCTGGCAGTTTCAGTATACGAACTGATAGTGGCTTTCAGAACTCCTAAGGAAAAGAAATTCTATATGGATACTAAATACAGATTATTCCTTATGATGATGCCATTTATACTTCTTACATTTGTATTCAGTTACCTTCCCCTTTTTGGCTGGAGATATGCATTTTTTGACTATAAATCAGGTGACACACTTTCATTTGAAAACTTTGTTGGATTTAAATGGTTTACTCAGCTTGTGAGAAATTCAGCTACAAGGTCAGATATGATCAGGGTTATGAAAAACACTCTGGGAATGAGCTTTCTGGGAATCTTAACAAGCTGGATGCCTATGGTATTTGCGATTTTTCTTTCAGAGATCAAAAATTCAAGGTTCAGAAGATTTGTTCAGACTTTTACTACTATTCCTAACTTTATAAGCTGGGTTTTGGTATTTGCCATAGCCTTTTCGATTTTTTCTACAGATGGATTTATAAGTTCCCTCATGATCAATCTTGGCATCTGGGATCAGGGCAAGAATTTCCTTATGAGCAGCGACTATATCTGGCTCAAGATGCTTATGTGGGGATTATGGAAAGGTCTTGGATGGAGCGCGATCATCTACATTGCAGGGATTTCAGGAATCGATCAGCAGTTATATGAAGCGGCAACAGTTGATGGAGCAGGAAGATTCCAGAGAATGTGGCATGTTACGGTACCAGGACTTATGCCGACCTTCTATGTACTTCTCCTTATGTCTATAGCAGGAATTCTCTCAAACGGTATGGATCAGTATCTTGTATTTGAGAATTCAACAAATACAACAGACATCATGGTCTTGGATCTGTATGTTTATAAGATGGGTATCGTAAATGGAGCTATTCCATTTTCAACAGCTGTAGGAATGCTCAAGTCTGTAGTATCTGTGATTCTCCTGTTTACAGCCAATAACGTATCAAAGCTTGTAAGAGGAGAGACTATAGTCTGATATAAATACTTTACCTTAAGAATATTAATACTACTAATAATACACAGTCTAAGGAGAAAAGAGAATATGGCCAAAACAGCGCAGGAAAGAGCTGATGAAAAAGCTGAAAGGCTCTATTACAAAAAGCATAGAAAGCCAGGAAAAATAACATTTTCAGATGTGATCTTCAATGTGATCAACTATCTTGTCTTTGCACTGTTTACATTTATATGTATATTCCCGTTTTATTATCTGTTTATCAATACGATCTCAGATAATGAACTGGTAAGAAAAGGACTTATCAACTTCTTTCCACGAGGAATCCATTTTGGAAACTATGTAAGACTGATGGCAGTAAATGACCTGTTCTTATCAACACTTGTCACTGTTTCAAGAACTGTCCTTGGCACTGCGCTTATGGTAACAGCATCAGGCTTTGTGGGATATCTTGTGACCCAGAAGGAGATGTGGGGGAGAAGCTTCTGGTACAGATTTATTGTGGTCACCATGTATTTTAATGCAGGTATCATTCCATGGTATCTGAATATGTCCATGCTGGGACTTACCAATAGCTTTGCGGCTTATGTGATCCCCGGAATAGTAGCTCCTTACAATATCATTTTGGTCAAGACCTATATAGAATCTTCAATTCCTTCAGAACTTGAAGAAAGTGCACAGCTTGATGGTGCTTCCAAGATGAAGATATTTACATCTATCGTCTGGCCTTTGTCTAAGCCGATACTTGCGACAATTGCAGTATTTGGAGCAGTAGGACAGTGGAATTCGTTTCAGGATTCACTTATTCTCATGCAGTCGGCACCAAAACTTTATACACTTCAGCACAGACTCTATATATATCTGAATACTACTTCTAATCTGGCGGCACTTATGTCATCAGGAAGTACATCCGGTATCAGTCAGACAGTTCTTGAGTCTGCACTAAACGGTAAGGTTATTAAGTATACCATTTCCATGGTTACTATCATTCCTATTTTGTGCGTATACCCATTCATGCAAAGATATTTTGAAAAAGGAATCATGATGGGCGCCGTAAAGGGATGATCTTTATAAAAATATTTTTATCACAGGAGGGTGAAAAAGAATGAAGTATAAGAAATTACTTGCACTTCTAACGACAGCATCTATGGTGGCATCACTGGTAGCATGCTCAAACTCATCAACTACTTCTGGAACAGCAGATACAGCAGGGGGTACTGAGTCTGGTGCAGCTGGTAATGAAGCCGGGGGCGATTCAGGCGTGACAGAAGGAAGCGGAGAGCTTGAAGGAGATCTGTCTGATGTGGTTCCGGAAGAGACGATCACGCTCGATGTATATGATCAGCTTGCTAATTATTCAGGAGAGCAGATCGGATGGTTTGCCAAGGTCATGCTTGATAAGTTTAATGTTAAGCTTAACATCATTCCTGAAGCAGACGGCGTCTATGATACACGTATGGAATCAGGTAATCTTGGTGATATCGTGATCTGGGGTGCTGATGGCGATGATTATGTTCAGGCAGTTAATAAGGGAATGCTTTTTGACTGGGAAGAAGATGATATTCTTGCAGATTACGGTCCTTATATCCTTGCTAATATGGACAAAGCTCTTGAGAAAAACCGCAGCATCAATGCAGATGGCAAGATCTACGGATTTGGTCATGACGTAGCCTATTCTGCAGAAGATACACAGTCAGTCATGTATGAATGGGATCTTAGATTCGATTTGTATCAGGAGATCGGAGCACCTGAGATCACTGATTTTGATTCACTTGTTGAAGTGCTTGCCAAGATGCAGGAAGTATGTCCTACAGATGATAATGGTAATAAGACCTATGGCGTATCTCTTTTCAATGACTGGGATGGTGATATGGTTATGTTTGTAAAGTCTACGGCATCTGCATACTATGGTTATGATGAATTTGGTATAGGTCTTTATGATCCTTCAACAGGTGATTATCATCCTGCTCTTGAAGAAAATGGTCCTTATCTTACAGCTTTAAAATTCTATAATGACCTGTATCAAAGAGGTCTTGTAGATCCTGATTCACAGACACAAGGGTACGACGGACTTGCAGAAGATTATCAGAATGGTACAGCATTTTTTAACGTATTCAACTTCCTTGGATCAGCGATCTACAACTCAGAGACACACATAAGTGAAGGCAAGATGATGTATCCTGTTAAGCCGAAAGATGCTGCGCCTATCATTTATGGCCAGAACATTTATGGTTCAAACAGAATTTGGTCAATTGGTGCTAATACAGAATATCCTGAGCTTTGCATGGCTATTATCAACTGGCTTTCAACTCCTGAAGGAAGACTTACAGCAGAGTATGGTCCACAGGGCGCTTGCTGGGATTATGATGAAAATGGCGGTGCATACCTTACAGATCTGGGTCTTTCCTGCAAGACAGATTCTACAACAACTCTTACAGGCGATTACAGCGGAACATTCGATGATGGTTCATTCAAAATGAACAATACCACATGGGCTCTTGACTCACTTAACCCTGATTCAAAGCTTGGAGAAACCTATAATTACAAGAACTGGGAGAGCTATAAGGCAATTGATGCTTCTGATATAGAGAAGGCATGGATTGAATGGTCCGGAGCACAGACTCCTGATGAATACATTAAGTCTACAGATTATATTCTTGCACCTGGTACAACTTATTCTGCAGGCACACATTCAGATGAGCTTCAGGTAGTATGGGATCAGGTTACTACATGCATTAAGGATTATTCCTGGAAGGCTATCTATGCTGAGTCTGATGAGGAATTCGAAGCTATAGTAGCAGAGATGATCCAGCAGGCAACAGATTATGGCTATGATCAGTGCGTAGAGTTCCAGGAAGGTGAAGCACAGCTCAGAAAGACAGCAGAACAAGAAGCTCTTGCTGCAAACTAAACTTTGGTATAGACATTTTTTCTCAGACAGAACTTCCTAATTATTTGTGGACATAATGGAGAATTAATCTGTTATGTCCACATAATTAAAGTTAAAATAAAAGAGCGTGATGCAATACATAAAAGGGGATATGGGGGCAAGATGAAGAAACGATTATTATCAACCTTAATACTGACATCCACTCTTTTTTTATTGTCAGGCTGTGCCGGAAGGAATAGTCAAAAGTATCCGGAAGAGTTAACGATTGATGTATTTGCCAGTGGAGCAAATAGTCAGGGAATCCAGTCAGGCTGGTTTGCAGAATGTGTTAAGCAAAGATTTAATATGAACCTTAACATTATCAGCGTTAATAATAACTATAACGGAGCAGTGCTTCAGGATGTTCGTGCAGCATCAGGATATCTTGGAGATATTATCATGATCTCTGCCCAGAATAATTCTCTTAAGGACCTGGTGGACTCGGGACTTCTTTTAGATATGACTCCTTATATTAGCGATAAGGATATCATGAAATATTCAGATGCTATCTATAAACTCAACAGCGGTCTTGATGGTATATATGCTATTCCATCAAGTATATCTACACTGCCGCCGGATACCCCTTCAGATATAATTGATTCGACTTATGCTCCGTATGTAAGATGGGACATCTATACACAGATAGGAAGTCCCAAAATGGAGACACTGGAAGATATGCTTGATGTCCTTGAAAAAATGCAGGAGGCTGATCCTTTAAGTGATTCAGGGCAGAAAGTATATGCATTTTCTTTTTTTGACGACTGGGATAATAATATGATGACCTGGGCCAAGCAGCCATGCTGCTTTTATGGCTATGATGAGAATGGATTCGTTCTTGCCAAGGCTGATGGAAGTGATTATCAGTCAATTCTTGATGATGATTCTTTGTATTACAGAGCGCTTAAGTTTTATTATGAAGCAAATCAAAGAGGACTTGTAGACCCTGATTCAAGGAATCAGTCATATAGTGAAGTGTTTAGTAAATATCAGGACGGAGCAGTCCTTTTTAGTCCATGGAGATTTCTTGGAATGTCAGCCTACAATACAGATGAGCACATGCAGGAAGGCAAAGGCTTCATGATGGCAGATATAGGCGATATGCAGATCTATGAGCATGGATGTTCTTTGGACGGAGTTTATGACATAGTTATGTGCGTAGGTGCGGACGTTAAAGATCCCCAGAGAATGGTGGATTTTGTTGACTACATATATTCAGATGATGGAATATATGAAAATCAGGCAGCTGAGAATGGTGGAAGTGCAGGCCCTCCCGGTATTACTTGGGAGATGGTCGATGGAAAGCCTCAGCTTACAGAATATGGTATTGATGTTTTTTATAACCAAAGTGGAGCTGTTATTCCGGGGGATTTTAATGGTAATACCTACAGAGGCGGAATTTCAATGCTCAACTATACTGCAGTGTCGCTTACAGAGATTGCAGATAACGGATTCCCATATTCCTATGAATTGTGGGAAAGTGAAATGAATAGAACATCCACTAACCTTATGCTTGAATGGAGTAAGGCTATGGGTGCTGATAATACAATGGATTATCTGGTCCAAAATAATAAGCTCATCGTTTCGCCGGGATGTGAATATAACGAAAGCGAAGAAAGCGCTGAGATCAAAGAGATAAGGGAAGCTGTCAAGCGTATCATAATCTCAAAGTCCTGGGAGATGATATATGCAGCTAACGATCAGGAGTTTGAAGATATCTGGAATGATATGAAGAGAAAATGTAAAGCCCTTGGATATGCAGATGTGTACGAGTTTGATCTCCAAAATGCCATGGCAGAAGGGGAATTGAAAAAAGAAATTCTGGGTAGATAAATCTTTTTTATCAGATGGAAAGAGTGACTATGAGGGATTCTAAGATAAGTGTAATGATAGCTGATGATGAGGAGAACATCAGAGCCGGACTTAAATGCATAATGGACTGGGAGGACCTCGGTTTTAGCGTACGATATGAAGCAGAAAACGGTGAAGAAGCTCTGAATATCATAAGTTTAGATGCTCCTGAAGTCGTAGTAATGGACATAAATATGCCTAGAGTTCAAGGCATTGAAGTTATAAAAAAAGCCAGAGAAGCTGGATATATGGGCAGATTTATTATCCTTAGCGGTTATTCTGATTTTAAGTATGCTCAGTCTGCCATTAAGTACGGCGTTACTAATTATCTGACCAAGCCCGTTGATGAGGACGAGCTTCAGAAGACTTTAGAAGATATCGGGAAGAGTCTTAGCCTTGAAAGAGTAAGAAAGGGCCAGCTTCAGACCATAAGAATCAAAGCAAGAGATGCTGTTATCAAAGAGATGCTTAGGTCAGAAAAACTTGGACTTAGCAAGGATGAGCTTAGGGAAATGAATCTTTTGTATGATAAGTATCAGGTTGTAGTATATGAAACCTATCATACAGACAGGGAAAAACCAGAATATAAGCTTCCGGAACTTCTATCTGCCTTTATCGATGAAGAAGATTTTGAATCCTGTATCATAAACGAAAGAGGAGTGATCCTTTTAAAGGGTAAGGTTGTCATTTCAAAGTTTGCCAAATTCCTGGAACACTATGACAGAAGACTTATTCAGGAGGATTCGCCTCTTGATTCTATTTTCCTTACATATGGAAGAACAGTTGAGGATCCATCGGATGTGAGGATATCCTTTGATGATGCCCAGAGGCTCTGTGACAGAAGATTCTTTTGTGATATGGGCGTTCACAAGATGGGCTATGAATCCCTCAAGGAGCTGGGAAAATCCAGTATTACTATGTCCAGGGATATGCTTAGGGATTACACACAAAAGACTATTGGATTTATGCAGGCAGGATCAATAGAAAGAGTTCTGGAAACACTTAATGAGATGAAGTCTTTACTATGCGCCTGCAGCGAGAATTCTACAGCTATCAGGATCTATATGACCGATATGATATTGCAGATCAAATCTCAGATATCCAGAACTTATCCGGATTCCAGAGATCTTTTTGCAGAGAATTCAGAGATCATAGACTTTTTGGAAACAAGGTTTTATCTATATGAGATTTTTGATTACATTCATAGCATAGCCCTTATGATAGTGCAGAAAGTCCGCAACAGGCAGGGGGCTAAGAGTACTATGCAGGATGTGCAGTCATATGTTGATCATAATTATTTCAGAAACCTTACCCTTGAAGAGGTTGCACCGCTGTTTGGCTATAATAGCGTATATTTTGGCAAGGTGTTTAGCAAGGAAACTGGTATAAGCTTTAATGCATATGTAAATCAAAAGAGGATCGATGAAGCCAAAAAACTTCTTGTAAGCGAGAATATCAAGATATATGACATTGCAGAAAGGGTTGGATTTAGTGATGTAGACTACTTCAGCAGGAAGTTCAGATCAATAGAAGGAATGAGTCCTGCGGATTACAGGAGGAAAAATAGGATACACGTTTTCAAATCATGGTAAGTCTGTTATAATCTTTAAGTTAGATATGAGTGAAAATAATTAAGGAGTAATCCATGAGTAAGAAAGCGCTTGTGATTGGTGCGGGACCAGCAGGTCTTACAGCAGCCTATGAATTATTAAAAAACGATAATGGAATAGAAGTTGTCGTATTTGAGGAAACTGAGCAGTTTGGTGGTATCTCTAAAACTGTAAATTATAAGGGTAACCGTATGGATATGGGCGGACACCGCTTCTTTTCCAAGATTCCTGAAGTTAATGCTTGGTGGGATCAGATGCTTCCCATGCAGGGTCATAAGTCATACGATGACATAGTTCTTGACAGAGAGATGCCTGTTGAAGCTGGCGGTCCTGATCCTGAGAAAGAAGATCGTGTAATGCTTAAGCGTCACCGCGTATCACGTATCCTCTTTGATGATAAGTTTTATGATTATCCGATTTCCTTAAAGCCTGAAACCTTTAAGAACTTCGGCTTTTTGACAACACTTAAGGTTGGATTTTCTTATCTTGGATCTATTTTCCATAAGCTTCCTGAAGATAATCTTGAAAACCTTTATATCAACTCATTCGGACGTAAGCTCTACAGCATGTTCTTTGAGTACTACACAGAGAACCTCTGGGGAAGACATCCTTCTGAGATCGATGCTTCCTGGGGTAAGCAGCGTACCAAGGGTCTTTCTATCTTTGGAATAATTAAAGACTATCTTGGACGTCTGTTTAAGGTTAAGAACCGTAAGGTCAATACTTCTCTTATCGAGGAGTTCAAATATCCTAAGCTTGGTCCTGGACAGCTCTGGGATGTAACTGCTGACGAAGTTGAAAAGCTTGGCGGCACTATCATCAAGAACGCTAAGGTTACCAAGGTTCACAAGGATGAGAACGGGGTTCTTACATCTCTTACATATGTTGATACTAAAGATGGTTCAGAGCATGAGGTAAGTGGAGACTACTTCATTTCTTCAATGCCTCTCAGAGACCTTGTTGGCGGTATGAACGATGTTCCTGAGAACGAAGCAAGAATCGCTAAGGGACTTCCTTATCGTGATTACATGACACTTGGTGTACTTGTTCCAAAGCTTAAGCTTAAGAACCTTACTGACATCAAGACAATCCAGAATATAGTT
>CAMVNV010000022.1 GCA_947168935.1 uncultured Butyrivibrio sp.
ATGAAGAGATGAGGACCAAAGAGATCCTTGAACAAAGACTTCTAAACGACCTTAAATATGCCATTGAGAACAAAGAGTTCCTTGTATACTTCCAGCCAAAATATAACGTGCAGGTGGATCCTCCTGTGATAGGCAGTGCTGAAGCTCTTGTAAGGTGGAAGCACCACGAGCTTGGAATGATACCTCCGGGCGATTTTATTTCTCTTTTTGAAAAGAGCAGTCAGATTGGTATTCTGGATCGTTATGTATGGGCTGAAACTGCAAGATATATAGCGCAGTGGAAAGAAAAATACGGTAAGGTGATCCCTATATCTGTTAACTTAAGTCGCATTGATATATTCGATCCTGACCTTGAAAAGACAATTGAAGGAATAGTCGAAGAAACCGGAATCGGGCGTGAAGATCTCCATCTGGAAGTCACTGAATCAGCCTATACTGAGGGCGAAGAGCAGATACTTGAAGTTATAAGGCGCTTTAGAAGTAAAGGCTATCATATCGAGATGGATGATTTCGGAACAGGTTATTCATCTCTTAATATGCTGTCTCGTATGTCTATTGATGTTCTTAAGCTTGACAGGAGCTTCATCAAGGATATCAAGGGAGAAGATGATGACAGCAAGGATGTACAAATGGTAGAGCTTATCCTCGATATCGCAAGAAGCCTTAAGCTCGTAGTTGTAGCAGAAGGTGTTGAGACCAAAGAGCAGATGGAATTCCTGAAAAAGAGAGGCTGCGATCTGATCCAGGGCTTCTATTTCTCAAAACCGCTTCCAGCTGATGAATTTGAGGAGAAGGCGTTTAAAGATTGATATGTAAAGAATATAACTATGTTACTGCGAAGGTATAGCTGCAAGTTTTACAGCTGACTGCATAAGTATATGTTTTCGCAACTTTGAATCAGAAATCCGCATTTACTGCGGATTTCGTAAGAAAGTGAATCGGTAGGTAAATAGGCTAGGCACCGAAGGTGTTCTCAATTGGCCTATTTACATGACTTTTGGAACGAAGTGACAAAAAGTCATATTAATCAGTAACCACCGGCGTTTGCTGGTGGTTATTTTTGGGAAACAACAGTCATTATATACTCTAAACAGCTGGGAAGTTTGGACTCTTTAATGTATACTGATTATAGATGCGGAGGTTTCTATGGTTGTTTCAACACTTTGTTATTTGGAAAAAGATGATAAGTATTTAATGCTCCTTAGAAATAAAAAAGAGCATGATGTTAATGAAGGTAAATGGATCGGAGTCGGCGGCAAATGTGAAAAGGGAGAAAGTCCTGAAGAATGCATTATCCGCGAAACTTTTGAAGAGACCGGTATAAAGCTTGAAAATCTTAAAATGCGAGGAGTTCTGACGTTTTCATCAGAAGGATGGGAAGATGAGTATATCTTCGTTTTCACATCTGATAAGTTTTCAGGAAGCATTACTGATTGTAACGAAGGAGAGCTTCGCTGGATCGATAAAGATAAGATCATGGATCTTAATCTTTGGGACGGCGACAGGATCTTTCTTAAGATCATGCTGGAAAGCGACGAGTTCTTTTCTATAAAGTTGTCCTATAAGGGCGATGAGATCGTGGATCAGCAGTTATATACATACTAATAGAATTAATATGTGCTAATGAGTAAGGGGGATGGGAATGGATATTAGATTCTTAGGCCAGTGCGGCTTTCTTTTAACAGATGATGATATGAGTATAGTGATAGACCCGGTTTTTTCGGATCTTCACGAGAATGGGCAGTCCATCATGAACTATCCACCTGTCATGAAGCCCTCTGATATTGCACCTGACTTTTGCTTCTGCACTCATGATCATATAGATCACCTTGATATAGAGACGGTCAGCGGCTTTGCTGCGTCCAATGACAAGACCAGGTTCGTGATTCCTTCCGGATGTAAGAAGATATTGCTTAGCCGTGAAATTCCGGAAGACAGGATCATAACCTTTGATGATGGTGAGAGCAAGATCCTGACCCAGAGCGGCAAGGTTTATAAAGTCAAAGACAATTCAAAAAGTATTAATGAAAATAGTATAGAAGTAACTGCTATCTCTACAGCGCATCCTGTCCACAAGCTTGATGCAGACGGACTTGACAGGAATCTTTTATATTCGATCCTTTGGAATGGGCACAGATACGTGCATCTGGGAGACACCTATCGCACGGACAGACTTGTAAAGAGCCTTAAAAAGCTCGGGCATATCGACGTTCTCTTTTCCCCGATCAATGGAAGAGATGATGAGAGAGAAGCACGAGGCATTATCGGTAACCTTTCGGGAAAAGAAACTGCGCTTCTTGCAAGTGAGCTAAAGGTAGGACTTGTATATCCAATGCACTTTGACATGGTCAAAGGCAATACCGCAGACCCATCAGAATTTGTGGAAGAGATGGAGAGAATCGGCGGTAAGACTGAATTTATTATTCCTGAAAAATAATATTCATTTTAGGATGAAGGGTATTATTATCATAGTTAAAGTGATAAAATTAGGTTGTATTTAAGAATTTTTATTGTGAAGGGAGACACTGTTATGTTCAATGCTAAGACTGATAAGAAAACTGCTATATTTTTTGCTGATGGATGTGAAGAAGTAGAAGCGCTTACAACTTATGATATTCTGTACAGAGCAGGAATTCCCTGCACTAAGGTTTCCATAAATGCAGATGAATATGTTAAGTCCTCACATGATGTAATCATCAAATGTGATACTACTATTGATAAATTCAATTTTGATGAGTGCGACATGATCATCCTTCCGGGTGGAATGCCGGGAACACCTAACCTCAGAGCATGTGATGCTCTTTGCAAAGAGATCATCACATTTGCAGGTTTTGGCAAGCCAATAGCTGCTATCTGCGCAGCACCATCTATTCTAGCTGAGCTCGGAATCCTGAGAGGAGTAAAAGCCTGCTGTAATCCTTCCAAAGAAGCAGAGGTTGAATCTGAAGGAGCTTTATTATCAAGAGAACAGGTTGTGGTATCCGACAATATCATTACAAGCCGTGCTATGGGAACAGCAATTCCATTTGGCCTTGCGATCGTTAAGTTCTTCCTTGGCGATGGTGCTGCATCATATATCAAGTCTAATATTTTATATTCAGGCTGATATTGGAATATCCAGATGAAATTTAAGAATTTGATAGCTTAAGCTATAAATAAGCAGGTGGTAGAAGAGATTTTGCCACCTGTTTTCAATTGGATATAAAATGAGAACGAAATGCTGATACAGCACTACGTTCTCATTTTTGATATATGCGTTTTTGGTTTACTGTAACAGTGACAATACGCCCTGTTTAGACTGGTTAGCCTGTGCCAGCATTGATTCGCCGGACTGCTTTAGGATGTTTGTAAGTGAATAGTTGACCATTTCCTTGGCCATATTTGTATCTCTAATCTGAGACTCTGAATCCTGTGTGTTGATCCTGATATTGTTATCGTTAAGAACTGCGTGTTCCATTCTGTTCTGATAAGCACCAAAGAGTGAACGCTGTTCATTAACAACCTTAAATGCTCCCTTTAATGTATCAATTGCAGCCTGGGCAGAAGCTGAATCTGTTATTTCGAGGTTTCTGATTCCGAGAACGCCGTTATTGAGCTTTTCGTATACGATCGGAATGTCGTTGTCTGCTTCTGAACCGCTCTGAATGATCATGCCTATCTGACCGCCGTAGACAGGAACATCAACGGTGTGATGATTTTCAGAAGGTGTATACCAATTGAACGTATCATGCCCACTATGACTTAAATCGATTCTAGTATTGGTGTTAAGGGCGGCATTAACTTTAGCTAAAATTGATTCGTCATCATCTGTGATATCAACAGGAATATCTATAGTTAGTGTTCCTACTTTTTGTGTTGAATTTCCATCTGCTGCAGTAAAAGCTGTATCAGCAGTAAGGTCGAAACTTATGTATATATTTCCGCTATTGTTTGTGTCGCCGCCTTTTTTTTCTGATAAGACTCCAGTGTCGCCTTTTAGTGCTTCCATTACACCAGCAAGATTTCCGCCGCTAGTTGCACTATGAGGTACTTTATAGGTGGATCCATTTTTGCCGTTGTAATATTGCCACCATACGCCGCGATTTTCACTCCGATCATCATTTGAAGTCCATGAAACACCGCTTGATTTAGCTGTGACAGTGCCAATACCTTCCATAGTAAATTTTAAAATCCATGGATCAGTGCTTGTTGCAGCAGTAGTAACACTGGTAGTGCCATTTCCAGATATTTGTGTCAGATTGGATCCGGTTGAAGGTGATGGCTCTATAAAACTATCATTGGAAGTAGATGCAAAATCATAAGCATTTTCCGTTCCGGCATGTGATGATTTATCTTTGGCATATATTTCTATTGTGGCTGAGGCACTAACTCCACTAGTATCTGATGGTGCTTTAAATGTTGCTGTTGCATAGTTTGTATAATTCGTAGAAAGTGATGCATTATTAAGAGAAGCAATATAATCGTCAAGGGTTGCAACAGTTGTTTCGACATTCATATATATCTTTTTGTTAAGGAAGGCTTGAAGTGTTGCAAGTTCATCTCCGCTATAAGATGACAGATGATCTGCAATATTGAAATCATAACTACTGGCTTCCAGATCATCCCAGCTTATGTAATCAGAAGAATATGTTGTTCCATTAAAACCTGTCCAGCTGACTTTAACGCCGTTGGTGCTATCAGCTGATGCTGTAAAGGTTCCCGGTATAGGTAAATAACCTAAGTTGTCTGCAGTTACATAGACTTTTTCTGATGAGGAATCTGTTACACCAAGTGCCTGTACCTTATCATATCCCACAAGAATTGGATCTTCGATCTCAATATTCCAGATATTCCTATTATTAAAAGATGTTGTGTTGAATATTCTGTCAGATTCTTTCTTTATAGCCTGAATCTCTTCGTTAATATAAGAACGGTCAGTATCGGAAAGAGTGTCATTTGAAGCTTTGACACACAGTTCATTCATTCTTTGGAGGATATCGTGGGTTTCATTGAGAGCACCGTCTGCGACCTGAACGAAGCTAATTCCGTCCTGGATATTATCTTCAGCCTGGCGAAGACCTCTGATCTGACGACGCATTTTCTCTGAAATGGCAAGGCCTGCAGCATCGTCTGCAGCGCGGTTAACCTTATATCCTGATGAAAGCTTTTCAGCTGATTTGAAATTGCGATCTGCTACTAATCCGTAGGTTCTCTGTGAATTCATAGCAGACAGATTGTGTTGAATGACAAAGCCGCCCATAATGTATTCCCTGTATAACTAAAAAAACTAACGTCCTTGTCATGTTGATAGAGAAAGTATCCTTACTTTCACCTTATATATCGGTGGAATAGCAGTGTTTACTTAAGATTGAAGAAGTATCTTTTTTTCTCAAAACAGGATTTAGATTCGTGGATAATAAGCCGATATACAATTGCGGAGAGATTATTTCCAGTTACAATTTAATACCTTTCTACATGTAATAAAAGTTCGTAAAACAGCTTTAACTCTAGGCTCAGAGGGCCTGAAGGAGACTATTATATGTTAGCTACTTTAATGCCATTGTTCAGCGACAATATGGAAGTTAATGCATACACTATCTTTGCGCAAAAATCAGATAGTTATATGGATGCAGTGACGCAGTCTACAAGCGCTTTTGATGGTGCGGGCGTTATTACGGGGCTTGAAATAGTAAATAAAATAGGCCTTGAGACACTTTCCCAGGATCACATGGTATTTATAGAGATCAACAATATATCTATTTTTTCAGATATAGCAGGCCAGTGCTTTGCGGCACATGACAGGGTAGTGCTCCTTATAGATCCGTCTATCAAGCCGGAGGATATGTATGTAAACAGGATGAACGAGATCAAGGAAGCGGGCTTTAAGTTTGCCATGAGAAAACTTAAACCAGCTGATTTTGAGAATTACCGTCCTGTTTTGGATAAATGCAGTTATATTTTCCTTGATCACAAAAATATAGATATTGATATGGCTTACAAGTACTTTTCACATATGTACAAGGATATAAAGCTGTGCGCTGTCAATGTTGATACTAGAGAAGAATATGAAGAGCTTTCGGGAAAAGCGGGTTATGACCTTTATGAAGGTCTGTTCTTCAGAACGCCTATAACCAAGAGCCAGAGAGAGCTCGTGCCCTTCAAGGTTACATATCTTCAGCTTCTTAATTTGGTAAATGAGACTGATTTTGAGATCACAGATGCTGCCAATGTAATCGGACAGGATGCAGCCCTTGTTGTAAGACTTCTCGAGATGGTTAATCATATGACCTCCAACAGAGGCGTATCTTCAGTTCGCCATGCTGCAGCACTTCTTGGACAGAAAGAACTTAAAAAGTGGATCACGACGGCCATTACCAAGGAACTGTGCTCAGACAGACCAAGTGAGATCATGAGAATGTCCATGATTAGGGCAAGATTTGCTGAGAATCTGTCCAAGTATTTTGAACTTGAGCCCTTCAGTTCAGAGATTTTCCTGATGGGTCTTTTCTCAGTGCTTGATCAGATCCTTGAAAAGCCTATGAAAGAATGTCTGGAGATGGTCAAGATCTCTACAGATATAAGACAGGCGCTTCTCGACCACAAAGGCCGTATTTATCCTGTTCTTGAATTCATCCTATTCTATGAAGATGCGCAGTGGGCTGATGTATCAAGGATCATGCTCCTTAACAAGATGCGCAAGAATCAGGCATATGATGCTTATCTTGAAGCTCTGGACTGGCACAGGAAGATCATTACTATCAAGTAACTCCACCAATCTGGTCAAAGAGTGAACACCAGGTAATCAAAAGGTGAAAAGAAATATTATGCTATTTAACTATTTTTATTCTTTAATCGACGTTAAAAGATACCGATATTATTATCGGTATCTTTTTTATTGTGATCTTTTTTGCATGAATCAAGTTTTGTAATTCACTGCTATGACGGCGTTTTTATTTGGTTATAGGTCGAGGAGGCATAGATGTTTGATGTATCTGTAATTGTTCCCATGTATAATGCGAAAAAATATATTGTTGATTGTATAAACGGACTCCTTAACCAGAGCCTTGAAAATATTGAGGTCATCATAGTAAATGACTGCTCAACTGATGACAGCATGGAGCTTTGCAAGAAGCATTTTGCTGATAATAAAAGAGTTCAGTTATTAGATCAACCCAGGAATATGGGACCCGGAGCAGCCAGGAATGCAGGTATCAGGGCAGCAAGAGGAGAGTACATTGCCTTTGCCGACAGCGACGATGCAGTAAGGCCTGATGCATACAAAGCCATGTACGATGCAGCAAAAGAAGCTGATGCTGACGTTATACATGTGACAGGAGCTTTGATTCAGACAGTTGACGATGCTCCTGACAATTTAGGCCTCCTTACAGATGATGAGCTTTACAGAGTCACTCTCGATGAGGGGGACAGGATAGATAAACTCACCATTCTTTCTGATGATGTTGAAGTAAGGCTAAAAGAGTGGCTAATGCACCACATTCACTGGAGCCTATGGAACAATCTCTACAGGCGCTCCTTTATTGTGGATAATAATCTTTTGTTTGGCGATACCAAGATGGCTGAGGATCAGATCTTTTGTCTGGGATGTCTTTTAAAAGCCGGAAAATATGCAAAGCTTCCAGGCGAGTGGTATCTGTACCGCATTGGAGGAGCTTCGCTTACAAGAGGACAGAAGCAGGTTAAGACGCTTATAAATGCTCTTACAACGCAGATGAAGATAACAAAGCTTATCGATGATACTGTAAAAGGCGTTCCATATCTTGAAAGTAATAAGGGCAAAACAGATGAGATCAAGACCTACGTTCTGAATCTTTTGGAGACTTCATACATACTGCCGGCCTGTGAGAAGATCGGTGCAAAAGAGCTTTATGAATGCCAGGAACTAAAGGAACTGTTCGAAGACAGATTTGGCAATCTTGCAGATTTTGCACTGTTTGAGTTTTTACATTCCCATGACAACGTAAAAGACGTAGTTGACGTCAATGAGCTGCTTAATACTCCGTCATTTTGGAAGAGTAGAAAAGAAGCTGAGGAAAAAGGAGCGTAGTAAATGGGCAAAAAAGAATATCTTGTATCAGTCATAACTCCCTTCCATAACACAAAGATGGAGTTCTTTAAAAGAGGATATGATTCCTTAAAGAGACAGACACTTGGCTTTAAGAACATCGAGTGGGTGGTTGTCGTCCATAATTCTGAAGAGTCATATGCAAGTGCGGTTCAAAAGCTTACAAAAGATGATGACAATGTCAGAATATATATCTTAAACAATGACAAGAGAACTCCATCCAGTCCCAGAAACTATGCGCTTACAAAGGCTCAGGGCAAATATATAGCATTCCTTGATTCAGATGACTTTTTTACCGATGACGGGCTAGGGGAAGTTGTTGAAGGAATGGAAAAAACAGGAGCTGATATCGCAAGCTTCAGAGCAGAGACACTTCCTGAGGATGAGACTGTCATTCAGGCTATTGATACAAGAGCAAGGTTTGATCAGACACTTCACATGCTTGAGTTCAAAAAGGGCGATGAAAAGCTCAATGACCTTATCTACGCCGGCGGCCTTACTATCTGGAGTAAGCTCATAAGAAGGGATTTTCTGGATAAATACAAGATCAGCTTTTCACTGGACATGAAATATGGTGAAGATGTCTGTTTTAGCATGGAATGCCTTGGTAAAGCCAAAAAGATCATAATACTTCCACAGACAATTGTATATGTGTACTTCATGAACCACGGCTCTCTTGCACAGGATATGAACCACACACCCGAGAGTCTTATGAAGCTTGCCAGTGACTTTGCGCATATTTTTGATGTGACAGTAAAAGGTGGGTATAAGCTTGAAATGCTCGCGTGGCCGGTTCTTGGCTATCTTGCTGAGATGATGGCGATAACGCCGGGGCTTGACGATGAGTTCAGTACCAAAATATACAATATGATGCACAGATATTTTGACATCTTAGGTCCTCTTGAACCTGATGCCAAGTTTTTTAATGCCCAGATGGCAGAGCATTTCATGAAAAGAGCCCGCATGATAATCCTTGGAGAAGAAGATAATGACGAAATGGCGGCTAGTTCACTATTTCCAATTCTTCTTGCAAATGCAGATACTGAATACGGTCAAAGGTACGGCTTTGGCAGCATAAAAAGTATAGAGGACTACCAGAAGAAGGTGCCGCTATCTGACTATAGTACATATAGGCCTCTTATAAAGCTTATGACCCGTATAGGAGAAAGTAACCTTATCTGCAAGGATAAAGTTGTTGCCTATTCAAGGAAAATGTGCCCTGATGGCGGTGAATTCCTCGTGCCTTTGACTGCACCATTTGTATCTGTATATCAGAACAGGCTCACGGAAGAACTTAAAGGGGCAAGGTATTCAACCTTCCTTGCAATGGAAAGCGCAGGTGAAGTAGGGATTACAAGGTTTAATGATGGTGCAATGCTTCATTCAATTGCTGACACAGTTCTTTCTGGTATCAGGAAGACCGATATCTATAATTCGCATACAAGAAGTACTGAGAATAAGTATGGAACAATCACTTCGCCCGAGAGCGTATTATTCAAAAACCCTGGAGAGGATATGAGATATGCAAAGCTTGTATTTGCTCTTGCAGATCCGGATGTATCACAGATTATCGTCCCATTTACAGTAAATATCCTTGATATGGTAAGGTTCCTTCAGTGTATGTGGGAACCTATTGTAGAAGATATTGCCGGTGGCAGGATTTCTGAAGTATCCGGCCTTTCTGATGACAGAAGACAAGAACTATCAAAGCTTTTAAAAGCTTCAAAGAGACG
The DNA here is from genome assembly GCA_947168935.1 of uncultured Butyrivibrio sp. Lineage (GTDB taxonomy): Bacteria > Bacillota > Clostridia > Lachnospirales > Lachnospiraceae > Butyrivibrio. The sequence goes on from CAMVNV010000022.1 coordinate 9,796, forward strand.
TGCAAAAGAACTTAAAACGATCTTTGAACAGGGCTTTGATAATGTATTTCCTAAAATCTGGAAAAAACTTGATCGTATTGTGGCAGCAGGATCTGGCGAAAATGCAGTTTATTCAAGGCAGGTCATGAAGTATATAGGCAGTGTGCCTCTTGATTATGGCTATCTTGGAATTGCAGAGGGCATTATAGGAAAGGTATCAGCTAAAGGAGAGAATACCTATATTGTAATGGAAAAAGACTCATTTCTTGAGTTTTTGCCGGAGAATTCGGAAAAAGACAATACACTTACAGCATCAGAACTTGAGATATCCAAACACTACGAAGTCATCATTTCGAATATGGCAGGACTTTACCGCTACAGAAGCGGAATCATAGTTGAAGCTACAAAGATACAGGATGGTCAGACTTATGTGCGATACTGTTATGACAGAAAGGATGTCATAGCAGTTAATGGTGTTACCTTAAATACACTCTCCCTAAGGCAGGCTGGTAAGAAGATAGATGAAGAAGCCGGCATGATAACTTACGATTATTGTCTTTTTACAAATGATAAAAAGAACTGCTTTGAGCTGTTTTTAAAGCCTGAAAAAGATGGTAAATACAGCGCAAAACGTGTTCAGGAGATTGCAGAAAAAGAGCTTTCAAAAAAGATACCATCTTACGGCAAGGCAAGGAAAGAAGGCAGGATTAATAAGATAGGGATCCATTTCCTTCCTTCTTCTGAAGCTGACATTTTGAAAGGAAAAGCTCCCAAGCCGATCAGGATAATACATGCATCTTCAGATTCAAATCTTCTTAAAACCTTCAAAACATTGGAAATATAGGAGGTATTATAAGTGAACTTATCAAGGATAATATCAGGGCAGATGTACTTCTATTTCGACGTGGCATATTGCGGAATGAGGCAGGAACTGACATTTGATGAGGATATTGATGGCAGGATATTAAAAGAAGCACTTCTAAAAACCCAGAAGGTGCATCCATATATAAAATGGACGATCGAGGAAAAGAACGGAGAATTTTTCTATAAAGATACAGATACGGATGTAACCCTGATTGAAGGTGATAAAGACATAGTACTTGGTACAGATGAATTTGATGGACACCTTATCGGCTTTGTGTATTATGGCAACAAGCTTCGTATGGTTTTATATCATGGTCTTTCTGATGGTGTCTCGTCAAAGAGAATCATGGAGACACTTTTGTATCACTATTATTCTATCAAGGACGGATGTGAGTACAAGTCGGATAACATCCTGGTAAAAGAAGCTTTCGAAGGTTGCGAGTATTATGCCGAACCCTATGAAAAAGATATTCCGCCTTTTACCAAAAATGATGGGCCTTTAGATGATCCTTCTGAAGATGAGATATTCCGTTTTTCGCAGCATGAGGCGGTTGATACGACAAGCTATGTCCAGTGCATAAGGATAACTGACAAGGCGTTCATGAGCTTTGTCAAAGAAAATGAGACATCACCGGCAGCAGCTTTTGCAGTTCTCATAAGCCAGACCATCCAGAAGATGTATCCGGGCAACAAGAAACAGATCAAGATCAATGTACCAGTCAACCTTAGAAACGTTCTTGGCGTTACATATACTTTTAGAAATACAACGGGAGATGTGGCAATCTATTATGATCCCGATAAGCTAATGCAGCTTGATATCAAGGATCAGTGCAAATCCATGCGCCAAAGGCTCAAGGAAAAGATGGCTCCTGATAACCTTCTGTCAGTTGCAAAGTCGCAAGTCGATTTCCTTAATATGACAGCAGGATTAAATGGGTACGATGCAAGGTATGATATGTACAGCAGCATACCGCTTCCTCCTTCAGACTCGATCTTTATCAGTTATATTGGAAAACTAAATGCTGATTCTTATGAAAAGCACATAACAGATGTTTCTATCGTTAGTGGAGCCAGGGACGGAATAGTATTTAATATCTACGACTGTGGCGGGGATTTTTTTCTGACATGTATGAAAAAGGGATCATTAAAGGACTTTAGCGATGCCTTTTGTAAGCACCTTAAAACATATGGGCTTGAAGCAAATACAATGCCTGAAAAAAAGATAAAGCTAAACTATGTTGCGCTTAGAGAAAGGCTATCACTTAAGGGGAAAAGGTTATACGACTGATATGTTTTTTATACAGAAAATATAAGCGGAGGATACTACCATGAGTACAGATATCGGAACAAATAATAAGATGTTCCTGCTTTTATCCAGTGCGGGCAAGGCAGCAGTGATCGAGTACCGCTATCGCCTTACTGAAGCTATATCCTATGATGCACTCATTGAGGCTACAAAGGATGCTGTTTCATCATTTCCATATTTTGGTCTAAAGCCAGTCGTTGATAAAGATGGAAGGCTTATTATGGAAAATAACGGCGGTCCTATGCCTGTTTTTAAAAAGGATGAAAAGCAAAGAAATTTAGGGTCAGATGATACCTATAGATATCTGTTCCGTGTTCTCTATGACGATGATGAGATCGATATTGAAGCGTCACATGGCATTGGCGATGGAAGAGGTATCATGGCCTTTTCACAGACGCTTATATACTATTACCTTGTTCATACAGGAAAGAGCATAGACACAGAAGGAATGCTCTATACCAAGGCTGACTTGTCAGATAAGACGATATCAGATCACCTTCTTGACCGAATTTTGGAGATAACACCGGTAGATATTGTCGAAGAGACGGCCGTTTCAAAGATCTTCTGTCCTACAGAAAAAAAGGTTATGAGCGGAACACCATATACCAAGCGCCTTGTACTTAGCTGGGATTTTAAAAAGCTGATGGATAAGATAAAACCTCTTGGCGCATCCCCGCTTACTTTTTTTCATGATCTTATTTCAAGCACTATGTACGAGTACTACGACGTAAAAGATGCGACTGTTGTTGCAGATGTTCCTGTAGATGTAAGAGAAAAGCTTGGAAGCCGCGCACAGTCTAATTTTACCATTAACATAAGCATACCCATCGAAAGGGAAATGACTGCTAAAGCGCAGGAGGAACGCTACAAAGAGCTTAAGGAAAAGCTGAATGAGAAAACGAAGATAGAGTATCTTGCCTATACAATGCAGGGCACAGGGCAGTTTCTTTCGATGATAGATCAGATCTCGCTAAGGGATGAAGCGATGCTTAAGATGATGGAGAGCAAAGCTTCTGATTCTCAGGAACCTATGAGAAGCTATCTTTTGTCCAATATTGGCCTTATGAAGCTTCCTAAGGACATGATGCAGTATATTAAAGACTTCGATATATATTTTACCAATCTTGAAGCTTCTCCTGTATTTACGATGCTGACCTTTGGAGGAAGAGGGATGGTCATAGTCGGACAGAACTTTGAAGAAACTGGACTTATTGATGCTGTCTATAAAAAGCTCAAAGATATGGATGTTGATGCAGATCTCAAAGACTATGGACGTTTTACGATGGATGATGCAAATGTTAAGGGATTCGAATGTTTATAAGAGGCAGAGCAGATGATGAAGAGAGAAAACGGTCTTGATCTTTTGCGCATATTTGCAGCGTATCTTGTTGTCACATTGCACGTTTGTACATTTATAAGACAATATGTTGCTGATATTGGAGAGCTGAATTTTAGTTATCACTATTTTATGTTTATAAGGCAGATGACAACGAGTGCAGTAATTGTTTTTATCATGCTCTCCGGAGCTTTTGTTCTTAAGGCATCTTCCACAAAGGATTTTGCCTCATTCTATAAAAAGACCTGGAAAAAGCTCTGCATTCCGACCGTCATCCTTTCGTTTTTCTACTGGTTTTTTAATGCCTTTGTTTATTGGAAAACAGGGATATATGGAATGGTATTTGGAATAGAAGACCTGACGTATCCGCAGGCTCTGATGTTCCAGGGAATAAGCTTTTTAAAAGGTACACCTTCTGAGCATATGTGGTATATGTATACTCTCATAGGATTATATCTCATGGCGCCTTTCGTTGCGCTTGGTAAAGAGAAACTAGGAGAATCCCGCTTTAAAAAAATAGCGATTATAGTCTGTCTTTGGGGCATAATCGATGCACTTGTAAATCCATCATCCCTCTTCTGGGGAATTGGATATTGTGCACAGCTTCTGGGTGTTTTCATGATGGGATATGTCGCTCATGAATGGGCACTTTTAAGAAAAGGGAAAAATGGGCTTGGATGTGCTCTCATTGTTCTTGCAACAGCCATAACGGCTGTAGAATATTTTATTTTTCTGTCGATCAGGGATAATGGTACATTATCTGCCTATGTGACACCAATGGTCCCGTATAACCTGATACTTGTCATAGCAACCCTGTTTTATGTTGCCGGTTTTACTATCATTGATATTAAAAAGGATTTTGGATATCTTTCTCTTTTGACTTTCTGGGTATATCTTCTCCATCCTGCAATAATGATGGTTTTATTTCTCATTGAGGAAGCAGTTTTCAAGGTTCCATTTCTGGAAATTGGAAGGGAAAGTTCGCTCCTTATAGGTACAGGAAAATCTATTCTGGTATATGTTCTTTCTTTTGTCTGTGGACATGTGATCGAGAAATGTTCTTCCCGTAAAAAATAAAGAGGAAAAAATTGCATGAAGAAAATAGCTGGGCTTCTTTCATTCAAAGAGTATATGTATATGCTTATCTGTGTCTTTTTGATCGTGGGACAGGTGTTTTTTGAAATAAAGATTCCTAACGTGATGGGAGAACTTACTGATCTGATCTATTCTGGAAACGTTGATGTCTTTAAGCAGATAAGCTATGGAATCACTATGTTTACATATGCAGCAGCTTCGCTTGTGTTTTCATTCCTCGTAGCTTTTCTGGTGGCAAAGGTAGGAGCGGCACTTGACTCTAAGGTGCGTAAAGCTACTTTTACGAAGATCATGGATTTTTCTTTAAAGGAAGTTGGAGACTTTGGTACATCAAGTCTTATTGCCAGATGTACTGCTGATATATATCAAATTCAGACTTTTTTTGTAAATGGTTTTCAGCTGCTTATTAAATCACCTGTAATGATCATATGGGTTACTGTGCAGATATCAAGCGTCAATGTCTATTACAGGAGCGCCACTATCACAGCAGTTGCCATACTTGTCGCAGTTTTGTCAGCTGTAGCAATACTGGTTCTTCCGATAGTTAATAAGGCACAGTATGCCAAAGATGAGCTTATTCGTATAGACAGAGAGCATCTTGATGGCATACGCGTTGTCCATGCATATAACGGCTATGAGAAGCAAAAAGAAAGATTTGAAGAAGCTAATGAAAGGATAACGAGTCTTCTTCTTCGCTATGATAAGTCTTCAGCACTGTTTGCCCCTTTTTCCAATATGGTCATGTATTCTCTGACAGTGATCATATACATCATAGGTGCACATATCGTTGCAGACTCTGATGAGAGCTTAAGAGCAGGCGTTAGCAATGAAATGATCGTTTTTGTGTCCATGTTGTCCATGCTTATTAGCAGTTGCATATATCTGATCCTTGTTATGGTTCTATTGCCGAGTGCATGCGTTTCATTTAAGCGTATCGCGCAGGTCCTGAATAAAAAGATTGAGATCATTGATCCAGAGAAAGCGGCTGCAAAAGATCCTGGTATTCACGGAAGTTTGGAATTTAGAAATGTCAGCTTTATGTATCCCGGGAGCCGCGAATATGCCATTAAGGATATATCTTTCAAGATGGAAAAGGGCGAGACAGTTGCTATTGTAGGAGGAACAGGCAGTGGCAAAACGACACTCATAAATCTTATACCAAGATTGTACGAGGTGGCAGAAGGCCAGATATTGGTTGACGGCGTTGATATTAAAAAGATGAAACTTAAGGAACTTAGAAATATCCTTGGATATGTTCCTCAAAAGAGTTTCCTTTTTGCAGGAACGATTGTATCAAACATCAGCTTTGGTGATAACGGTAAGCTCAAACAAACTTTAGAGGAAATAGTAAAAGCAGCCAGGCTTGGAAAAGCAGATGAGTTTATAAGGACAAAGCAAGGCGGGTATGATGCGGTTGTAGAAGAGGGAGGTTCTAATTTCTCCGGAGGTCAGAAACAAAGGCTTACAATCTCAAGAGCAATATGCAGAGATCCTGAGATATTTATATTTGATGATTCCTTCTCGGCTCTTGATTATAAGACAGATAAGACAGTAAGAGAGGGACTTAGGCAAACTCTTAGCGGTACTTCGATCCTGATGGTCGCACAGAGAATATCGACTATTAAAAGTGCAGACAAGATCTTAGTCCTTGATAACGGCAAAATGGTCGGAATGGGAACTCATGATGAGCTTATGACAAGCTGTGATGTATATCGTGAGATTGTCCTTTCGCAGACGGATACGGAGGCGACCGGATGAAGAATAACTTATTTTCCAAGATCGCAGTATTCGCAAAAAAATATAAAGTTTATTTCATTGCAGGCATAGTACTTGGGCTCGTGGGTTCTCTGTTAAATGTATTGATCCCAAACATGGTCAAAAATATCGCTGCACTTATTTCAGAGAGTCTTTATACAAATGCGATGGATTTTCATTCCATAAGAGTTGTTGCCATAAAGACAGCTATCGTCATTATCATAAGCTTTATCACAAGCTATTTTGGCGCATGGTGTCTTACCGTTGGCGGACAGAATATGGTTAAAGACATTAGAAGTGCCCTGAGTGATAAAACAGACCACATCAGGATGAACTATTTTGACACAACAGCACTTGGAGATACGGTGAGCAGGATGACAGATGACTGCGATGCATTTTCGGCAGCTATATCATCCAATCTTGGTAAGGCTATATTTTCAATTATTATCGTTTTGGGATGTCTATTAGTGACGTTTGTCATAAATCCGCTTTTGGCATTTTGCTCCATTGTAAGCATTTTACTAGGACTTTTTATAAATGCTACCTTTGCAGGTATGGGGTCAGATTCGATCAAAGAGCAGAGAAGACTTCTTGGGAACATGAACGGGATGATAAATGAGTCGATATCAGGCCATATGCTCATCAAGACCTTCAATGGAGAGGAAGAAGTCCTTGAGCAGTTTGACAAAAAGAATCAGGATCTTAGCAGTGCGCTTTTTAAGTCGCAGTTTTTTATCAGCGTGCTTACTCCTTTCATGGATTTTGTCAGTAACTTTACCTATGTTGTGGTCTGCCTTGTGAGCGGGATCATGATCATTCATGGAAAGATGCAGATAGAGACGCTGGTTGCATTTATCCTCTATATCAAGATGGTTACATCTAACCTTACGCAGATAATACAGGCACTTGGAAGTATCCAGCCTGGAATCGCATGCGCAGAGAGGATAATGGAGTACCTTGAACTTGAAGAAGAGACAGATGAAGGGCGAGAAGATGTTTCCAGGGCTTTGGGCGATGTTGAATTTAAGAATGTACGCTTTGGCTATGCCGAGGGCCAGATTGTATTAAAGGACTTTAGTGCTCACATAAAACCTGGAATGAAGGTTGCGATCGTAGGGCCAACAGGTGCAGGTAAGTCTACACTTATCAACCTTCTGATGCGCTTTTATGAGCTTAATTCAGGATCGATCATTGTGGATGGCGTATCTATAAAGGATATTCCAAGATCAAGGCTTCATGATCTTTTTGCAATGGTACTTCAGGAGACCTGGACCTTCAAGGGCAGTATCAGAGAAAACATAGTCTATTCAACAAAAGATGTGGATGATGAGAAGCTAAATAGCGCAATTGAAAGAGCAGGAATAAAGTTCCTTGTCGATGCAATGCCGCAAGGCGTGGATACAGTTCTTTCTGAAACAGCGAACGTATCTTCAGGGCAAAAACAGCTCATCACTATAGCCAGGGCGATGCTTAAGAATGCACCGATAATGATCCTCGATGAAGCAACATCATCAGTCGATACAAGAACCGAAAAGCTCATCCAGAAGGCAATCGATGATATGACCAAAGGGCATACGAGTTTTGTTATCGCGCACAGACTATCTACTATCAAAAATGCAGATGTCATCTTTGTCCTTAAGGATGGTGATATAGTTGAGACCGGCAATCACGAACAGCTTCTTAAAGCCGGCGGATTTTATAGTGAACTATACAAGGCGGGGCTTGATGCTTCGTAAATGATTTATCGAAAGGTGTTTTCCAAGCTAAGGAGGATGAGATATGCCAGGTATTTCTGTGATCATGCCAATGTACAAAGCCAAAAAGACTGCTATGTACAGCATTGACGCTCTTTTGAACCAGACCTTTAAGGATATAGAGGTACTGGTTGTAGACGACTGTTCTCCGGATGATTCTTATGATGTTGTAAAAGAACATTATAAGGATGAACCAAGAGTCGTACTTATAAGACAGGAAGTGAATCAGGGGCCAGCTCAGGCGAGAAATAGGGCTTTCGAAGAGGCCAGAGGTGAATATGTCACCTTCCTTGACAGCGATGATGGAATTGTCAAAGAGGGACTTGAGAAGATGTACGAAGCTGCTAAGAAGTTTGATGCAGATGTAGTACATACTACAGGATGTTTTTTTCCAGTACATAAACCTGATGTTATGGATATCATGTCTGTTCCAAAGGACAATTACCTTCCGCAGGACAAGGATAAGGACATCCCGGGAGAGGCAACTCTTCTTACGCAGGATTTCGGAGTAAGGCTTTCAAAATGGCTTGAGGGTACCTACAACGGCAATGTGTGGGGCAAGATGATAAAAAAGAGCTTTATTATGGATAACAATATCCGGTTTGCATCTATCAAGATGTCGGAGGATATCCTTTTTTCCTTTGAATGTCTTATGCGCGCAGCAAAGTATGTGATACTTCCATACAAGTGCATAATCTACAGGATGATAGGAGAGAGCCTTTCAAGAGGCAAAAAAGATGTTGCATATATGCTAAAACTTCTTGAAGCAACCTTTAGCGGCGATGACAAGTTTTCGGAAAAGATGAATGCGATCCCATATTTTAAGGATAATCCGTCTGACAAAGACAAGGTGCTTAAGTATGTGGATGACGTCATGGACATGATGTATCTTGTTCCGGCGTTCCAGTCTGTCGGAGAAGATGAGCTAAGGGCGGATGAACGTGTTCATGAACTATTTGTAAAGCATTTTGGAAGTCATGCCCAGTTTGCAGAAAGATATTTCTATATGAAGAACGCGTTTGAGCCGCCTGCACCATCTTATCTGATCGACGATATCACGTACGAGGGATTAAATGCGCAGCTTGAAATATACAAGCAGAGCATTACATGACTTCTTGAAGGGTGCATACTAGCAGAGTGTTAGGTCAAAGCCATGAGTTTTTGAGGAGAACATACATGGAGATAATCAAAAAAATAAGTGGCAATGAAATGATCTTTGCGCTTGAGGGACGTCTTGACACGACGACCTCGCCGCTTCTTCGCGAGCAGATAGCGCAGATCCCACCAGAAGTTGAAAAGGTCGAGTTTGACTTTAGAGACCTTGGTTATATATCTTCTGCCGGGCTACGTGAGATACTTGTATGCAGAAAAAAATTCAGTGGAGACAGGATGAAGGTCATCAATGTGTCGCAGGAGGTCTACGAGATCTTTAAGACAACTGGTTTTGATCAGATCATCCCCCTTGAAACCGTCACGGATGATATTTCAACATATATGAACCTGTCTTTTAAGGCTTTTTTGGCCAAAAAAGCTGAGAAAACTCCGGATGCTGTAGCGCTTGTGGATGATAGAGGCGCATTTACCTGGAAGGATGTGGATATATATTCACAGATTATTGCGGAAGGGCTTTCTTTAAAAGGAATAAAAAAAGGAACCCATGTGGCTTTGTGCGGCGTAAATTCAGTAAACTGGGTTCTGACCTTTTTTGCCATTCAAAAGCTTGGAGCTATGGCACAGCTACTTAATTTCAACATGAGTGCTGCTGATGTTGCCAGAGTTGCAACTATTGGGGATATAACTCATTTTTGCTATGGCGCTATGCCTGAGATGAAGGAGCAGGATGCGTTTATTGACGAACTGAAAAGATCAGGATGTCCTTTGTGCGAGTTCATCTCTATCAGAAATGACAGACAGGATATCAGAGAAAGAAGAGATGAATATGAGGCAATCAAATACAAATTTCAGGACTTTGTCGAGGCTGATTCACCCTGCGTAATGATATTTACTTCAGGTTCTACAGGTAAGCCCAAAGGAGTTCTTCTGTCTGCCTATAATATCCTTAATGCAGCTAATACTAACTATAAGGATCAGACACTTAATAGTACGGACAGGACCTGTCTTATACTTCCTTTGTTTCATATATTTGGTCTTGTAGCAGGTCTTTTTGCCAATGCTATTGCAGGGTCGACTTTGTATTTTCCAAGTAATATAAGGACGAATACAATTCTCGAACTTATCAGTAAGGAAAAGTGTACTATTTTCCATTCGGTTCCAACTATGCTCATAGCGCTTATCAATAATAAGGACTTTACTAAAGATAAACTATCATCAGTACGTTGCACCATTATTTCAGGGGCAGCAGCTACGCAATCTCAGATCCTTATGTTCAAAGACAATCTTCCAAACGATCACTTTATGTCATCTTACGGCCTAAGTGAGATGGCACCTGTTTCTATATCAACTTACGGAGACAGCGACGAGCATCTTCTCACAACTGTGGGTAAACCTGTTAACAATATCTCTATTCAGATACGAAATCTTGAAAACGGAGAAGAGTGCCAGGCGGGAACATCTGGAGAAATCCTTGTACAGGGCTTTAACCTGATGACAGGCTATTATAAGACGGATATAGAAAGCCAGTCCATAGATGACATGGGATGGCTTCATACAGGCGATCTGGGTTTTATGGATGAAGAGGGCTACCTTCACCTTTCCGGAAGACTTAAAGAGCTTATCATAAGGGGCGGTGAGAATATCATGCCTGGGGAGATCGAAGCTGCAATCTCTTCACTTGACGTTATAAATAATGTCAAGGTCATCGGTGTTCCAAGCGAGTTCTTCGGAGAAGAGGTTTGCGCCTGTATTAAGCTAAAAGATGGAGAAGTATTTGATGAGGAAGCAGTAAAGAAAGAGCTTTCTGCAAAGCTTGCCAAATACAAAATACCAAGTTATTTCCTGGTATATAATGAATTTCCGCTGCTTGGCACAGGCAAGATAGATGCTGTGAGTCTTAAAAAGGATGCACTTGAGAAGATCATAAGTACATGCAAAAGGTAATGGAAAAGCGGAGGTCTTGTTTTGGTATACCATGTATGCTAGGCTTGTAACTAGATATATAAAAATGAATTCTTGAACGTATATTACAGAAACGCGCATTTTATGCGTATTTAGTAATTCGATAACTTGGATGGTAATGATAATTATCTGAGATTAGTATTATAAAACGTCTATATCATTTGAAACTGGTACGAGAGGTGGAAACATGGCTGATACAAATGTTAGCAGTAGTAAGAAGTTTTCAGGAATCGTGATCTGTATTGCATTTGCAATTATGTTTATTGTTATTGATCTTATGATCAGCCCATACGCTAGCACTACTGACGAAGCTTTTGGATACATTATAAAAAGTGTCTTAAGACTCATATTCTTTATGGTCAGCCTTTTTACTTTCATGAGCTTCTATCACAAAGAGGCCATCTCAGATGTGATTCACTTAAAAGGTTTTGGCAAGGGACTTCTTGCCGGAATCGCAATGTTCCTTTATATACCATTTATAATAATCACTTACTACATTTTAGGTGCTCCCACATTTAAGGAAGTATCTGTATCAATTATAATTACGTATCTTATCCTTGAGCAGATAGCAGTGGCTTTGTGGGAAGAAATTGTTTTCAGATGCTTTGTTTGCGAAGGTTACTATTTAGAGGAAAATAAAACAGCTGGTAAACGTATTATGTACGCTCTTATTGCCGGAGTTATCTTCGGAATTGCACATGCTGCTACGGCTGGCTCAGTTGAAAATGCTATTATAAGGTTCATTCTTACAGGAGTTTGGGGCTTTGCATTTGCAGCTGTTTATCTGTATTCCCATAACATCCTTGCAGCCATGTTCCTGCATTTCATAACAGATGTGGTTGTCAACTCCACCAACCTGGTAAAAGAGTGGGCGCCAAGTAATCTGATGACGATCCTGGATCAGTATGTATATTTCGTTGTTACAGGCATTATCTTTATAGTTGCTCTTGTTTTCCTTATAAAAGGTGAAAAAGATGCTTCTGAAACAGCGGAGACTGAGCCGGAAGTAGAGAATAGTGAGGAGAGCGAAGAAGACAAAGAAGCCGAAGAAGAGAAAGAAGAAAAAGAAGTAGAAAAAGAAGAGAAAGACAAGGAATAAAATATTTTTACCAGTCAGGGGGTACATTATGATATGTACCCTCTTTATTTGGCAAAATCAGTAAGGATGGGAAATATCATTTAGCACCTCCATTTTTTATTAAATCTTAATAATTAAGTCGATTGACTTTGGAAAGAGAAAGGCCTAACATATTATAAAAAGTGGTACGCAATTAAATATTGCAAAATGCAATATATGAAACAGTTTGTATTCTTGAACATAAAGTTCAAGAAAGCATAACTTGCTCAGATCGCCACATGATTTAAGGAGTGTTCAATGGCTAAGGAATTCAATATTCAGGAATACATGACCAGGGGTGTGGAGAGAGTTGTGTCTGATGCAGTCAGAGCTACACTTAAAAACCCTAAGGAAAGTGTATACATGGCAAAGTTTGCCCTTGCAAGCAAGGCTGCTTCCAAGAAAAGGGCCAAGCTTGAGGCAGAAGGCGAACATGTGCCACCATTTCTTATCAGCAGCATCACAAGTAGCTGCAATCTTCACTGCGCAGGATGCTATTCAAGATGCAACAGCGCAACAGAGGATACTGAGCCTGTTGCACAGCTGACAGACGAAGACTGGATGAATGTATTTAATGAGGCTGAGGACCTTGGCGTTAGCTTTATCCTTCTTGCAGGCGGAGAGCCCCTTCTTAGAAGAGGCGTTATAGAAGCTGCCGGCAAGAAGCCATCTATACTGTTCCCTATTTTTACAAATGGAACCTATATGACTGAGCGCTATTTCGATGAGTTCGATAAGAGCAGAAACCTTATCCCCATCATGAGCATTGAAGGTGGAAGGGAAGCAACGGATCAAAGGCGCGGTGAAGGCATTTATGAGAAGCTTGTTTCAAATATGGACGAGCTTAAGAAAAGAGGTATCATTTTTGGAGCATCAGTAACTGTCACAACCCAGAACATAAAGGAAGTTTCATCTGAGAGCTTCATAAATATGCTTTCTGAAAAAGGTTGTAAGGCCGTTATCTTTGTTGAGTTTGTTCCTGTTTCAGAAGGATCCGAGGATCTTGCACCTGGAGATGAGGACAGAGAATACCTTAAGTCAGAGATCATGAGACTTAGAGAGGCCCATCAGGAGATGGTATTTGTTTCATTCCCTGGTGATGAGAAGAGTTCAGGCGGATGTATCGCCGCTGGAAGAGGCTTTTTCCATATCAATTCCCATGGAGGAGCTGAGCCATGCCCATTCTCACCATATTCGGACATCAACGTTAAGGATACATCCTTAAGAGATGCCCTTAAGTCAAAACTTTTCCTTGATCTTCAGAACAGCGGCACCCTTTTGGATGATCATAAGGGCGGATGCGTTCTTTATGAGAAGAGAAAAGAGGTTGAGGGATTTCTTGCGTAATATATCTTGAGCTGAAACTAAACCAGAATATATTTTTAATGAGAGCGTTATGTGACATACATGGCGCTCTTTTTGTCGCATCAAACGTACATTTCGTCAGAATACAAGGCGCTTGATACTCTTTACAGATACAATAAAAGTAAATATAACGTGTGAATGAAGGTGATTCTTGTAATGAAAAAAGTGACTAAAATAATACTGCTTGGGATTCTGATAATTCTTTCTGCATTTTTTCTTTCTTTTGGAAACACGCAGTATTCTATCAAAAAGTATGATCAGCTGTTAAAGATATACCAGCCAATATATGATGTGATAAAAACAGAGGATGGATATTCAACCGCTGAGGTAAAAGGCAAAAAGGTTATATTTTACGATGAGAACCATAAAGAGATTAAATCGCTTACTCTTGAAAAGGAATTTAGCGGAAAGCTTTTATTTATTGAAAAGCGTAGTGACAGCGTGATTTTTTGGAATTCAGGTTGGCTTGATGATACAAGTGGCATTATGTTTCTGGAAGGTGACTGGACAGACGCTACCTGGAACGGGCTTGTGAGAATTACAAGGCTTTTGGGAAATGCTTATGAGGTGCATACATTTAGGTGAGGAGGCACGCTTTGTATGGAGTATCAGTATCCGGTGCATAATAAAGTAAAATTTAGTAGCGAAGATCTTATCAGGGCAGGCGTCAATCCTTCATTGGTAAAGTTTAGATCTATAATTACCTGGTTTGCATATATTCTTTGTACAATAGTCATTTCCTTCATGATCTTTTTTCCTATTGGAGTTGCAGCATATTATAAGGAGTATGGCTTTCTTGCTTTCTATGCAATACTTTGGACTGTTCTTGCTGGGACTGTTGGAATATTATTTTTTAACCAAGAAAGTAATTCCACATTGACACTGGGAGAAAATCAGGCACATATCGAAGAGAATTCCATGTTAGGAAAATTTTTTTACAAAAGAACTATCAGTTATGATAATGTTTGCAAGGTTTATCATACAGAATATTGTCCATTTGGACTTACTCCAATGGCAAAGAATCGAAAGAACCCTAAATACGATAAGGAATTATGGCATTTCTATAATGGTAGCTACATTGTAGCAGAAGATAACAAGAATGGTATGTTTGGTGCAGTGTATCGCGAGGAAATCTGGGATTTTTTGAAAGATCATTGTAAGAACGCAGAGTTCTATACCAAAGAGGAACTTGAAGCTGAAACCAAGAAAAAACGCGAGATGGATCAGAAGCATGACGAATACAGTAAAATGTATGACGGATATATTAATTGAATCAAAATAATGATAATATTTCTCAATAATGGAATTGGTATAAACAAGCCGAACTAATTGTGCTATTATCTTTGTTAGCGTTAACTAACAAAAGCCGATATGCGATTGGTGCGGCTATTTTCATGTGAAAAAGGCAAAACTGCAATAAACGCAAAATAGACTGCTTTAATTTGCTTCATTGTATATACACTATTTATGTATAAAAAGTTACAATTGATACAGGTACTAGTATAGGTGAAGAAACGGATACGAATACTAGTTAAGATACGGATATTTACATATACTGGTCCAGACACAGGTTAAGGTGGTTAATGATTTGAAAAGGGAGTAATTATGGGAAAAGAATGTTTAGAAATAAGTAACCTTAAAAAGAGTTTTGGCACGGGTGAAGCCAGACAGGATGTCCTTCGCGGCATGAATTTCACCGTTCAAAAAGGAGAGTTCTGCGTACTCCTTGGTCCTTCCGGTTCCGGAAAATCCACGCTTCTTAATATCATAGGCGGTATCGACACTCCGGATGAAGGCTATGTAAGTATAAATGGCGATAAGCTCGAAGAGATGAGCGAAAAAGAGCTTACTTTGTACAGACGCAGACACCTTGGATACGTATTCCAGATGTACAACCTCATTCCAAACCTCAATGTCAAAGAAAATATCGAAGTTGGAGCATATCTATCCGACAATCCCCTGGACGTAGAAGAAGTACTCACTACTCTTGGCCTCCAGGATCATAAATACAAATACCCTAATCAGTTATCCGGAGGACAACAGCAGAGAGTATCAATAGGCAGAGCTGTAGTCAAGAATCCGGATATTCTTATGTGCGACGAACCCACAGGAGCACTTGATTATAAGACGTCAAAAGAGATACTGGCCCTTATAGAAGACTGCAACAAGAAGTACGGAAGCACAGTTATCATGGTAACTCATAATGAAGCGATCAAAAACATGGCAGACCACGTTATAAAGTTAAGAGACGGCGTAGTGCGCCATAACGATGTTAATGAAAGCAAAATCCCCGCTATAGATTTAGAGTGGTAAAGAACAAAGGAGCCCTATGAGAAATCCATTGATAAAACGAATCCCCAGGGAGTTAAGATCCGACTGGCATAAATATATAGTAATAATCCTCTTCATGGTCATAATGATAGGTGTCATCTCCGGTATGTATGTAGGTCACGACAGTATGCTTGCCGCAGTATACGGAGGAAGGGAGGAACTGAACATTGAAGATGGAAGTTTTGAACTATCTAAAAAAGCATCTGATGAACTCTTAGATGGCATAGCCTCAGGCGAAAAGGCTGATGTCAGAGCCTACTACATAGACAAGGGCAACAAGGAAGCTGATGAAGAAGTTGCAAAGGCTATCGAAGAAGAATTAAATAAGCAGGTTACAGAAGGAATAGAAGAAGCTGTTCGTGCCCAGTGCGCTGCATACGGCATAACAGATGAAACGCTTATTCAGCAGCAGATAGATAAAGCTATGACAGATTCTTTTGACAGCGCCCTTCTTGAAGCAAAAGAGTCAGACGAATACCAAAAAGCCGTGGAAGATGCCTACACCGAAGCCCACGATGAAGTAATCAAAAAGGTTGATGAGAAGTGGGACGACATAGCAGACAGATATAATCTTAATGATGAAGTTGCGCCTGTCCCGGTAACAATTTACGAACATTTTTATAGGGAAGAGTCAGAAGATAACAATAACGACGGCACAGAAGATGCCGTAGTCAGGATCTATAAAAGTGATTCTGAGATAGATAAGGCTTCTTTTAATGAAGGAAGAGCTCCTGAAAAGGATAACGAAATAGCCATAGACAGAATGCACGCTGATAACGTAGGCGTTAAGCTTGGCGATACAATTACTGTAGGCGGCAAGGAGTTTGAAATTGTAGGACTTATATCTTATGTCAACTACTTAACCCTCCACAGCTCCAACACAGATCAGATGTTCGATGCCTTTGGCTTTGACGTAGCCATGGTAACTCCTGATGCTTTTGATAATCTCACAGCAAGGGTTCACTATAGCTATGCCTATAAGTATATAAACGTTCCAGAAAACAAAGTAGAGAAGGCAGATTACTCAGATAGTTTCTTAAAGTCCCTGATAACCCAGACGCTGGTTCATGACAGCGAGATAGAAGACTACCTTCCCGAGTATCTGCGCCAGGCAAGCAACTTTGCTGTATCTGACATAGAAGGAGACTCTGCCGCTACCAGCATTTTGTGCTACATCCTGATCGGCGTTATCGCATTCATTTTTGCTATTATAATCAGTAACACAATCGACAAGGAAGCATCCGTTATAGGAACCCTCAGAGCATCCGGTTACAGCAGGTCAGAACTTGTCTTTCATTACATGTCCATGCCGGTTATAGTGACAATCCTTGGCGCTGTTATAGGCAATGTCCTTGGCTACACGGCATTCAAGAATCTTGCGGTATATCTTTACTTCAACAGCTACAGCCTTCCTACCTGCCACGCAGTATGGAGTAGTACCGCCCTTGTTAAGACAACGATCATTCCGCTACTACTTATGTTTTTCATCAATTTATTTGTAATAGTAAAAAAGCTCCAGCTAAGCCCTTTAAGGTTCCTAAGGCACGACCTTGCCAAAACAAAAAGGACCAAAGCAAGGAGACTTCCAGCCTGGTCATTTCTTAGAAGGTTCAGGCTCCGCATACTTTTCCAGAACATGCCAAACTATGTTGTCCTGATATTCGGCGTAGTATTCATTCAGCTGATGCTCTGCTTTGCCTTCGGCCTCCCTGATTCACTGAATCACTACGCCAAGGAAGCGCCGAACATGATATTTGCCGATTATCAGTACATGCTCATGGACTACATGGACGAAGATGGCAACATTATCGAAACTTCAGAAGAGACTGCAGAGAAGTTCAGTCTTGAAGACCTTCTGTATCCCAAGGCTAAGAGCAGCATTCGTGAAGGTATGGGAAGCGGCGGCGATGAAAGTGTCTCAGTTTACGGAATAGTCGCAGACAGTTCCTATATCACTTTGGAAAAAGATACTAAGGACGGAGTATACATATCAAGCGCATTTTCTAAGAAGTTTGGAATTAAGGAAGGCGACGAAGTAACTCTTAACGCAGAGTATGAAAACAAGAGCTATACTTTTAATGTAATTGGTATAGTCCAATACGACGGCGGGATAGCAGCCTTTATGAACATAGGAGACTTTAACTCTACATTTGGCCATAAAGATAAAGAGTTCTCAGGATATTTTTCCAGAAATGAGATAACAGATATTGATGAGCAGGACATTGGAGCAGTAATAACAGCAGAAGATATCACGAAAGTAACCAACCAGCTCATGCACTCTATGGGTAAGTTCATGGACGTATTCAAATATGCGCTTATCGTGCTGTCTGCATCACTTATATATCTACTTGCAAAGATCATTATAGAGAAAAACGAAAGCTCGATCTCCATGGCCAAGATCCTCGGATTTAGAAACGGCGAGATAGGAGGTCTCTACATCCTTCCTACAGCTATTGTGGTTGTGATCTTTTCGCTTATAAGCTTCGTGATCGGCTATATGCTCATGATATGGATATTCCATGCATTCATGCTTCAGATGGATGGTTACTTTGCCTTCTATATGACTAAGGCGTCAATGATATTATCAATTGTATATCTTCTCATCGGATATGCGGCTGTATCTCTTGTTGATTTTAGAAGGATCAAACGAATACCGCTTGATGTGGCACTTAAGAACATAGAGTAAGACCGCTATATCCAAAAAGAAAATTGTTATTAGGCCGTCATCTGACGGCTTAATATATGGCATTGAGTTAGCGATAACTAACTCAATGCATCAAACAATACATAAGGAGGAGTCCCAAATGTTTAAAAAAGTCGCTCCCTATATAGGGGAGTACAAAAAGTACACTGTTCTTGCGGCTATCATGATGATCATTGAGTACGTCAACGGAATGGAGGTTGTCCAAAATTGGTGGAAGGAGAAATATATGATATGAAAAAACAAAGTGTCCCCAAAAAGAAAAGCGTAATAAAACAGCTCCTTGATTACGCTGGTAATCACAAGTATTTTACTATCAGTTCATGGATTCTGGCCGCAATAAGTGCGCTTGTAGCTTTAGTCCCCTTTTATTACATCTGGCGCATCATAAAGGAAGTTGTGGAAGTAAGGGCGGATTTTTCCAAGGCGACTCATATCGTTAGCTTTGGCTGGAGCGCAGTAGGAATGAGTCTTCTTGCAATGCTTTTATATATCGCAGCTCTCATGTGCTCTCACGTAGCGGCTTTCAGAGTTCAGGTGAATATGAGAAAAGCCATGATGGAGCATGTCATGAAGCTTCCCATGGGTTATATCGAATCAGAGGGAAGCGGTAAGATCAGAAAGATTGTAGCTGATTCAAGCGCAGCCACAGAGACCTTCCTTGCCCACAGTCTTCCTGACAAGGCAGTAAGCTATGCAACCCCTGTTGGCCTTATCGCAATGCTCCTTATCTTTGACTGGAAGATAGGTTTGATCTGTCTAATCCCAGCGGTCCTTGCCTTCCTTATGATGGGCGGAATGATGGGAGAGAAGATGCAAAATGATATGAAGGAGTACCAAAACGCCCTTGATGAGATGTCAGCTGAAGCAGTTGAATATGTCAGGGGTATTCCTGTAGTAAAGACCTTTGGCCAGTCCGTCTTTTCCTTTAAGAGATTTAAGGATGCCATTGATAAATACGAAGAGTGGACCATCACCTATACAATTGGTATGAGGATTCCGATGATAGGTTTTACTACAGCGGCAAATGCAGTGTTTGCAGCTCTTGTTGCCTGTAGCTTCTTTTTTACCAGAAACGGCATCACTGATACCTTTCTTTACAACATTCTTTTTTACATAATCATCACACCGATCCTGACGGTTACCCTTATGAAGGTGGCTTATGCGGGCGAGAGCCAGATGATCGTTAAGGATGCCCTAAACAGAATGTATTCACTTCTTGATGTGGAGCCTTTAAAAGAAACATCTAACCCGCAGCTTCCAGGGGACAGCAGCATTAAGATCGATAACATTACATTTGCCTATGATGAGAAAAAAGCTAACGCCATCGATGGTATAAGTCTTGATATTAAGCCTGGAGAGCACATTGCCTTTGTAGGTCCGTCCGGCGGAGGCAAGACGACCCTTGCTTCCCTGATCGCCAGATTCTGGGATGTGAAGCAGGGCAGCATTAAGATTGGCGGTGTGGATGTTAGAGACATTTCATCTGCTGATCTTATGAAAAATGTATCATACGTATTCCAGGACAGTAAGCTTCTTAAGATGTCCATTCTTGATAATATCAAAATGGGAAAACCTGATGCTTCTGAAGCTGAAGTTATCAAGGCTCTTAAAGATGCCATGTGCTGGGATATCATTGAAAAGCTTCCCGATGGTTTGGGCACTATGATTGGAAGTAAGGGAACTTATGTATCTGGCGGAGAAGCCCAGCGTATCTCTATCGCAAGAGCTTTCCTTAAGAATGCTCCCATCCTTATCCTTGACGAAGCCACTGCCTTTGCAGATCCCGACAATGAGATCATGGTTCAGAAGGCCTTTGCAAATCTGTCAAAAGATAAAACAGTTATCATGATAGCGCACCGCCTTTCTACAGTTGTGGATGCTGATAAGATCTGCGTTCTTTCTGAGGGCCACATCGTTGAAAGTGGAAGGCATGACGCTCTTCTTGCAAAAGGCGGCATATATGCTCACATGTGGAATGAGTATAAGAAATCGGTTAACTGGAAAGTTGGAGTGACTTCTCAAAGCGAAGCACGCACTTATGCATGATGAGAGAGTGAGGTAAAAATACATGATAGAAAAACTGCAACATAAATACGCGCTCTCCAAGCAGGGAGCAAAAGATATGGTAAAGGCTTTCGTAGCCTGCACCTTAGCTAATCTGGCACAGATGATGCCTGTGGGAATCCTTTTCATGATGACGGGAGACCTCTTAAATGGCGAACTTCCCAAAAAACATGTGATCATTTTCATTTTGGGCTCTATAGTATGTCTTATACTAATAGCATTAACAGAATACTTTCAGTATAATGCAACCTTCTTTTCAACTTATGTTGAAAGCGGTGTAAGAAGACGTTCTCTTGCAGAGAAACTTAGAAAGATCCCTCTTTCCTTTTTTGGCAAAAAAGATCTCGCTGACCTTACCAATACTATTATGGCAGACTGCGCCATGATCGAAACAGCATCATCACACTGGCTTCCCGAACTTGTTGGAGCTTTTATATCAACAACTCTTGTGGTCATCAGCCTTTTCTTTTTTGACGCAAGAATGGCTATAGCTGCGGTATGGGTGCTTCCAGTTGCATTTATAATCGTGTTTACTTCAAGAAACGTGATGCACAAAGTTAACAGAAGGGGCAGCAGATACAAGGTGGCATGCCTTGACGGAATCCAGGAAGCGCTGGAAACAGTAAGAGACTTAAAAGCTTATAACGCTCAGGATACCTATATGGTTGGCCTTAATAAGAAGATCAAGGCCGTTGAGTCTCATAACATTTTCTCAGAGTTTTTAAACGCGGCTTTTGTTTGTAGTGCCCAGATGATCCTGAAGTTTGGTATAGGTACAGTCGCTGTTGTTGGTTCATCACTTTTATTAAAAAACGAGATTAGTATCATTACATTCTTTATGTACCTGCTGGTGGTTTCAAGAATGTATGAGCCTTTGCAGATAGCACTTCAGAACTTCTCAGCTCTTATTGCCACAGATACTCAGTGCGAGAGAATGGATGAGATCTTGTCGCACTATGAGCAGACTGGAAGCGATGAGCTTACCAATAAGAACTATGACATTGAATTTAAGAATGTACGCTTTTCTTATGATGACGGAGAGACAGTACTTAAGGATGTAAGCTTTGTGGCAAAGCAGGGCGAAGTTACAGCTCTCATCGGTCCATCCGGTGGTGGAAAGACTACGGTTTCAAGACTTGCTGCAAGGTTCTGGGATATTGATAAGGGACTTATTACAGTTGGCGGCATGGATATTTCAAAGATTGATCCTGAAAGACTCCTTTCAATGTATTCAATAGTATTCCAGGATGTGACACTCTTTAATAACACAGTTCTTGAGAATATCAGGATTGGAAGAAAAGAAGCCAGCGATGAAGAAGTAATGGCAGCAGCAAAGCTTGCTCACTGCGATGAATTCATAGATAAGCTTCCTGAAGGCTATAACACACTTATAGGCGAGAACGGCTCTGAACTTTCAGGAGGTGAGCGTCAGAGAATCTCAATTGCAAGAGCCTTCCTTAAGGATGCGCCTATTATCCTCATGGATGAAGCGACTGCATCTCTTGACGTAGATAACGAGTCACTTATTCAGGAAGCCATCAGTGACCTCATCAAGAATAAGACAGTTCTTATCATCGCCCACCGTATGCGTACCGTAGACGGTGCTGATAAGATCGTAGTTCTTAAAAATGGTAAAGTGGCTGAGTCAGATACCCCTGCAAGGCTCAGAGAAACTGACGGAATTTATAGCCATATGCTGGCAGTTCAGATGCAGACGGAGAACTGGAAGCTGGCATGGAAAAATATTCTTGATGGGAGTTATGTGGGAAGTAGTCAGGTGAATTTAATATAAGCATTGAAGAGCCGGTTGCAGAAATAAATCTGTAATACGGCTCTTTTTTTGCTATAGTATTAGTAAGATTCTTATAGATGAGGTAAAGACATGTCTGAGATAGATAGGTTAAAAGAAATCGTTGAAAAGCTTAGAAGTGAAGATGGATGTGCTTGGGATAAGGTTCAGACCCATAGCAGTCTTAAGCCCTGCTGCGTAGAAGAGGCAGCAGAAGTTGTCGGCGGCATCAACATTCTTGAGAAAACCGGAGATCCAACTAATCTTAAGGAGGAGCTTGGAGACCTTCTTTTGCAGGTAATGTTCCAATCTGTAATTGCAGAGGAAGAGGGGCTTTTTACATTTGATGATGTTGCTCAGACTATTTCAGATAAGATGATAAGAAGGCACCCGCATGTGTTTGGAGATATGAAGTTTGCGTCAGAAGAAGAACTCCATAAAGCCTGGGCTGATATCAAGAAAAAAGAAAAGGAAGGCCGGGAGTGGGAAGCAGACTATCTTGAAGAAGCTATGAATGAGTCGGCAAGACTTATTGATAAAGCTAAGGAAAGAAAGGGCTTTAAGTAACTTTATGATATGACATTAGTCTAAATGACGTGACATAAGATTTGAGAGATTTATATAAGATAAGAAAGATGAAGAAGATAATCGTTAGATCAAAAGAAAGTTGAATATTATGAATATACTAAAAAAATTAACTGGCCACATATGGTATATGCCATATGAATCAGAAAGAGACAGACCAAATCTGTGCTATGTTAAAGGGGATAGTTTTAGTATCGCGATAGATGCAGGACACTCGCAGGCCCATACTAAGGATTTTTATGCTCTTTTGGAGCAAGAAGGCCTGCCCCTTCCAAGTCTTACAGTGATCACCCACTGGCACTGGGATCATACGTTTGGTATGCACGCTGTTAATGGTCTGTGCATTGCTAATGAAAAGACAAGAGATTACCTTGCCAAGTGGAAAGAGAAGATTGAAACAAATGGTCCCGATGAGTTCCTATCACTCCATGAAAGTATCAGGAGAGAATATTCAGGAAATAAGCCTGTAATCGTAACACTTCCTGACATAGTATTTTCAGGCAGTATGGAACTTGATCTTGGTGGTATCCACGTCAAAATAATGCAGGCCCAGTCACCACACACAGACGATGCGACACTTGTTTATGTCTATGAGGAGAAGGTTCTTTTCATAGGGGATGCTAATAGTGGTGAATTCCCAACATGGATCAAAAGTAGGGACCTTAGCATGAAGCTTGTAGATACGATCAAAGAGATTGATCCTAAGATTTGCCTAGAGGGCCATTGGGAGCCTGTTGAGACTTCTGATACCTTAGCTGATCTTATGACTTTTGATAATTGACATTAGGAGGTTAGATACATGGAATATATACACAACGTTCAGTACTATGAAACCGACAAGATGGGCATAACCCATCACTCAAACTATATCAGATGGATGGAAGAAGCAAGGATAGACTTTCTGTCTCAGATAGGATGGGACTATGCAAAGCTTGAAGAGATGGGGATCATATCACCGGTTTTGAGCGTGACTTGTGACTACAAGCAGAGCACGACATTCCCGGACAGCGTTCATATAAGCGTCTCGGTAAAAGAGTTTAAAGGCGTTAAGCTCCACCTTGCCTACGAAATGAAGAATCAGGACGGAGGGACTGTATGCAAGGGTACATCTTCACATGCATTTTTAAATCGTGAAGGAAGACCTATCCGAATGAAGGATGAACAGCCTGAGCTCTTTGAGGCACTTAGCAGTTTGGTATCTGCATAACACTATATGGGAGGAAAAGCAATGCTTTATGACTTGGTAAAAGAAAACAGAAGTTACAGAGGCTATAAGGAAGGTTACACTATATCTGAAGAAGATCTCAAAGACCTTATAAATATGGCAAGAATCACTGCATCAGGAGCAAATCTTCAGCCGCTGAAATATAGAATCGTTACTGATAGTAGTGAAGTAGATGCGCTTAATTCCTTAACCAGATGGGCCAAGATGCTGACAAATATTACTTTGCCCCATGAAGGAAAATATCCAAATGCCTACATCGTAGTCTGCGTAGACAAGGATATCTGCAAGAACGAAGAAACTGCAAAGATGGATATTGGTATTGCTGCTCAGACCATACTACTTGGCGCTGTTGAAAAAGGCCTTGGAGGATGTATGCTTGGCAATTTTGACAAGGAAGAACTGAATAAGGCTTTGTCACTTACCGAAACAATGTCACCACAGCTTATCATAGCTATTGGAAAGCCTGATGAAAAAGTAGTTCTTGTAGATACCAGTGACGACGGCAGTACCAAGTATTACAGAGATGAAAATGATATACATTATGTTCCCAAAAGAAAGCTGGAAGATATCCTGATCAGATAAAGAGTGCAAAAGAGCATTATCCATACTTAAAGTGCGCCTATTATACCGAGGCAAATGAATACAAAACAGAATGGGAAAATTGGTAATAAAACACAGATAATGTATTATAACTCAAAGCGGGAGCTTGGAGGATTAAATGAAAGCTAGAGAATACCTTGATATTTTGCATGTTGCTGAGAGATTAAAGGATACACCTCGTCATTGTACGACTACTAATCGTAGAACTGAGAGCGTTGCTGAACACAGCTGGCGTATCAGTCTTATGGCATTTTTGTTAAGACACGAATTCCCGGACCTTGATATAGACAAGGTGGTAGATATGTGCCTTATTCATGATCTTGGAGAGTGCTTTACTGGTGATATTCCGACATTTGTAAAGACCGATAATGATAGAGATATTGAGGATAATCTCTTAAACCAATGGGTTCAATCTCTTCCAATTGAGGTATCAAAGGATTTTGCAGCATTGTACGAGGAGATGGAAGCTCAGGAAACTAAGGAAGCCAAGCTGTACAAGGCTTTAGATAAATTAGAAGCGCTTATTCAGCACAATGAATCCCCTATAGATACCTGGTCTGAGAATGAGTATGAGCTTAACAAAACATACGCATTCGATACAGTTGCTTTTTCTGATTGGCTCACAGAACTACGAAAAGCTATACTTGATGATACATTAAGTAAGATTAATGAAGATAAATAAAGAGATTTTTGGAAATAGATATGTTAAAAGTTCGTAAGGCTGAAAAAGCAGAATTTGATAACATTGGCGGCGCACACTCGTGACTTTAGTCATGAGTTAGCCGCCTTTTCTTGACTCTGCTAATTACGT
>CAMVNV010000023.1 GCA_947168935.1 uncultured Butyrivibrio sp.
TTCAAAATACATGTTAAGGTCACGTATAAATGTGACTTTTGGCACCTACATCATGCTATACTTTTAATATACTATTTGTCTTGTTTTCATTTAAAGAATTGGAGGGATATTCATGAGTAAGCCTGTTGTACTTGTTATTATGGATGGTGTTGGTGAGACACCTGTGGAACTTGGAAACATGGTACTTAGAGCTAATACACCAACACTTGACGAGCTCAAGAAGACTTGCCCGTGGCGGACTATCAAGGCTCATGGCGTAGCTGTAGGACTTCCTTCTGATGATGATATGGGTAATAGTGAAGTTGGTCATAACGCTCTTGGCTGCGGACAGATCTATTCCCAAGGGGCTAAGCTTGTTAATGAATCTCTTAAAGCAAGGTCCATTTATGAAAGCGAAACATGGAAAGACTTAACCAGTAATGTAAAAGGAAACGGCAAGGCGCTTCACTTTATCGGACTTCTTTCTGATGGCAATGTTCATTCTAATATAAATCATCTTCTTGAAATGCTTGATGAAGCCAAAAAGCAGGGAGTTTCAAAGGCTAGGGTGCATATACTTCTTGACGGAAGAGACGTTCCGGCAACCAGTGCTCTTGAATATGTAGACCAGCTTGAAAAGAAGCTTTCTGAACTTAATGATGGAAGCTTTGACGGAGCAATTGCATCTGGTGGTGGACGTATGAGTATTACCATGGACCGCTATGAAGCCAACTGGCCTATGGTAAAGGATGGATGGAATGTTCATGTACACGGAGATGGCAGACAGTTTGAAAATGCTACAAATGCTATAGAAACACTTAGAACTGAAACAGGTGCTATAGATCAGGATCTTCCTGCATTTGTAATTGCAAAAGATGGTAAGGCTATTGGCGCCATGGAAGATGGAGACAGCGTAATTCTTTTCAACTTCCGCGGCGACAGGGCATTGGAGCTTTCAATGGCTTTTGATTACGATGACTCTTTTGACAAATTCGACAGGGGAGTTATTCCAAAGGTTAAGTTTGCGGGAATGCTTGAATATGATGGAGATCTCAAGGTTCCAAAGCACTACCTTGTTAATCCGCCAAAGATCCGCGAAACTCTGACAGAACTTCTTGTTGCTAATAAGGTTAAGGAGTATGCCGTATCTGAAACTCAGAAGTACGGACATGTAACATACTTCTGGAATGGCAACCGTTCAGGCAAGGTATCAGAGGAATTAGAGGATTACTGCGAGATTCCAAGTGATGTTCGCTCTTTTGATGAGTGTCCCTGGATGAAATCCACTGAGATCGCAGACAAGGTTATCGAAGCTATTAAGAGTGGTAAGTACGGATTTATCCGCTGCAACTTCCCTAACGGTGATATGGTAGGCCATACAGGTAATCTTGATGCTACGGAAATAGCTGTTGAGTGTGTAGACCTTGAACTTGCAAGAATCAAGAAGGTCTGCGAACAGGAAGACTACATCCTCATTGTTACTGCTGATCATGGTAACTCTGACCAGATGCTTGAAAAGAACAAAAAAGGCGATGTTGAAGTTCGCACAGCCCACAGTCTTAATCCTGTTCCTTTCATCATTTATGATAAGGATGCTCGTCATGAGCTTAAGGATGGAGACTTTGGACTTGCAAATGTCGCTCCAACAATCGCCGATCTTATGGGCATTAAGCCTTTTGATAGCTGGGAAGAAAGTATGCTTTCTTAAAAAGATCTTATCTACTTCACCAATTATCATTTAATAAGCATTACTTACGGTTTTTCTCGATCCAATCTACAGCAAAGTCAACAATTTCTCTTTGACTCATAAGCCTTGATCTGGCATCACCAACCTGCCCGATCAGGGCTTTATTTTGTTCTTCAAACGCTTTACCAATATCATCAAAGTCTTCGCCATCAACAAACAGTGTCTCGTATTCTTTCCATACGCGTTTTCCATCTTCAATTACAGCACTGCATTCTTTGCAGTTATGCTTGGAGGCATATTCTGCTCTTGCGTCTGCAAGGTGAATAGATGTGTTCTTGTCATAACCAACTCCAAGTAAAAGAACCTTTGCATCAAGTTCATACAACTTCCCTATTGGTGAACCATCTCCAAATATATTGGACAAGTCATGATCACTTGTAAGATACTCAGCATTCTTGCCATAAGCACATACGGATCTTGCAGGATGATCACTTCTGATGCTGCCAGGCCATGATCTGAACATCTCCGCAACTGCTCCCATAGTATTAGTTGGAGTAAGCTTTTTATCATAAGCAGGCCAGTTATCTCTTATAAGCTGCCACTGATCTTCGTCTGCATCCCAGTGAACGCCTTCAGATGGATCAAGATTTTTCCAGGACTGGGTTGGCATCATGATAGTTCCATCTTCTCCAACAGCCTCGATAAGGGCTTCAATAACAGTCTGCGCTCCGCCGCATACATAACCTATACTTTTTAGTGAAGTGTGGACCATTATCGTATCACCTTTTTTTACGCCAAGATCTTTAAGTCCTTTTACTATTTCTTCCTTTAAAATTACTCTCACGTACGCATCTCCTTTTCAAGCAATATAATAACAAGTTGTACTCCGGATTTCTTTTTTCATACAAGCCAAATTATACCTAATGAAAATGCGGCTTACAATCAAAAAACGACTGTAAACCGCATATTTACGCGTGTTTTATCACCAAACTTTTACTATAGATCAAGGTTATTTTTTGTATATTATCAATATATTTACTTAAGTTTTTTCTCTCTGATCTGATCCTGGAAGCCTTCGTACTTTTTGTGCTGAATCTCTTTGTCCTTATAAAGCTGAGCATCAGCTTCAGCAATTGCCTGCTTTGTAGTGGTATCAGAAGATGTGCAGGTAAATACTCCGACGCTGAAATGCGGGACAAAAGACAGTTCTTTATTCTTTTCAAGCTCCTTGATCAGCTTATCTTTAAAGTCATCTGCCAGACCTTTTTCCTTACCGGCAATCAAGAACTCATCTCCGCCCCATCTGGCTGCTCTGGCATATTTGGATACAGTGATGTTTGTAAGAGCCGTTGAAAAAGCAACTAGTACTGCATCTCCCTCATCATGACCCAGCATATCGTTTATGCTCTTAAAAAAGTCCACATCGATCATGATAACAGTTAAAGGCTTTTCCTTACTACATGTAGAAATTTCCTGATCTATATATTCATCGATACGTCGTCTGTTATCCAGCTTTGTAAGTGCATCCGTATAAATTCTTGAATCCTGAAGATCAACAAACAGTTTAAGCACAACCGGCATCATACAAAACTCAATGGCAGGGATATTCAAAAAATACCCCATAATATATCCGCTTGCTGTATAGAACAGTATATAGAAGATCTGACCACTGTATTTTTTACGCTCAAGGCGGTTTTTGACCTGGATATATTTTTTGATCGAGATTGCTGTCGCAATGATGAGATATACATAATCAAACATAAGGAGGACGGATAAAAGAGGAGAAAAAGTCGGCTCATCCGTCACAGTATAAACGTGGGTATAAAAAGGTGTGTATAGAGCAAGCGCCACAAGTAAAAGCGGGATCTTAGCTATATGCATCAGGATTACCTTGGACTTAATACGTGTACTCGAAAGGACATATACAAACCAAAAGTAACAAGAACACGTCATGGCAAAAAAGCCTGTGCCCATTACAAAAAGGACGAACAGCCTCGGAAAACCTGTGTAAAAATCAGTCACAACAAGCCTAAGGTCAACAAGAGAATAGGTCATAAAAGACAGGAGCATGCCTTTAAATGCTCCGACTTCTCTTTTGTTACCCAGATTCTCATTGGTCTTGGAATACAAAATTCCAAGATTCATTATCGCGATAATTATTATAAGCAGATAAAACAATCTGATCCTATCGTCTGTCATGCCATACTCTCCTGTCAAAACATAGTCCAAATTAATATTTTTCAGCCACAAAACATACGCAAATCCGAAGATGCTGATAAGAATATTATATCACTATAACATTCGAAATAACCTTTTCATTCTTATATATTGGCTAATTTTGCGCAGAAAATAGCGCTCAAAAAAAGATAATCTTACTCAATTGTTTTTAGCGCTATACTGTGGTAAAGTTTTAATCAATTAAATAGTTGAAATAAGGAGGAGAAAAAATGGGAATTCAATTCACAATCGGTATAGTGATCGTATTATACCTTGTAATGATGATCCTCATCGGAGTTATCTTTTCAAAAGGAAATGACGATGCAGGAGATTTCTATCTTGGCGGAAGAAAGCTTGGTCCTTTTGTAGCTGCCATGAGCGCCGAAGCATCTGATATGAGTAGCTGGCTTCTTCTTGGAATCCCCGGAGTTGCCTATCTAACAGGTCTTGCTGATGCAACCTGGACTATCATAGGTCTTGCCATCGGAACATATCTTAACTGGCTTTTTGTAGCAAAGCGTCTTAGACGCTATACAGAAAATATTGGTGCTATTACAATCCCTGAGTACTTTGCTGCCAGGTATAACGACAAAAAGAACCTAATAACGTTAATATCTGCCATTGTAATCGTAATCTTCTTTATCCCATATGTTGCGTCTGGTTTTGCAGCCTGCGGTAAACTTTTTAATACCCTCTTTGGTGTAAACTACCTCTTTGCCATGATAGTAAGTGCCATAATCATCGCTCTTTACTGCTCACTTGGCGGATTTAAGGCTGTTTGCATGACTGACCTTATCCAGAGCCTTGCAATGACTGTTTCTCTTATTGTTGTTATTGTCTTTGGAATAAATCAGGCAGGTGGCTTTGATCAGGTAATTGAAAATGCCAAGTCACTTCCCGGATATTTCACCATAACTCAGATTCATGATCCTGTAGCCAAAAGCGCTAAACCCTACGGCCTCTTAACTATATGCTCTACTCTTGCATGGGGACTTGGCTACTTTGGAATGCCTCATATCCTTGTTCGTTTTATGGCAATTGAGGATGAAAAAAAGATAAAGCTCTCAAGAAGAGTAGCTTCTGTATGGGTTGTTATCGCCATGTTCGTAGCTCTTTTTATCGGTATCATCGGTCTTGCCATGAGCGCAACTGGTAAGATTCCTGTTCTTGAAGGAAGCGGCAATGCAGAAAGAGTCATCATCTACATAACAAACCTTATGAGTTCCTATGGTATACTTCCTGCTATCATTGCAGGTATCATTCTTTCAGGTATTCTTGCAGCAACAATGTCAACAGCTGACTCTCAGCTCCTTGCTTCTGCATCTGCCATCTCAGCTGACCTTATTCAGGCTTTTGGTAAAAAGAAGTTGGATGATGAAACACAGGTTAAGGTTGCTAAGATCACTGTAGTCATCATATCTGTAATAGCTGTATTTATCGCAAGAGACCCTGACTCATCAGTATTCCAGATAGTATCCTTTGCATGGGCAGGTTTTGGAGCAGCTTTTGGTCCTGTTGTTCTTCTCTCACTTTTCTGGAAGAGATCAAATCTCCAGGGTGCTATCGCCGGAATGATAGCTGGCGGAGCATTTGTATTCATCTGGAAATACGTGATCGCAAAGCTTGGAGGAGCCTTCGCAATATACGAACTTCTTCCCGCATTCCTTATTGCTCTGGTAGTAAATATCGTTGTAAGTCTTCTTACCAAGGCCCCTGATGCTGTAACAACAGAAACATTTGATGCTGTTAAAAATTCATAATAAAGGCGACAAAAATGAGCACGCTTCCCTTAGGAGACGTGCTCATTTTTTATTCTCTTTTCTGATTTATAAAGAAGCTACAAATCTGTCGAATGCTTCCTGACCTTCAGGAGTACGCTTATAAACGCCTGCATCTTCAAGTACGTGCATGAATACTTTACCTATCTCATCCTGAAGAACAGTGTCTATATTGGTTGCATCAATCTTATCGTAGTTCTTGGTGAACTCGTCTACCCAGTCAGCATGTTTTTCAAGAACTTCATCTTTGCGAATATCTTTGCCTGAAAGGATTGCATCCTTAAGGCTCTTCATCTCGTCTTTAAGTCTTGCAGGAAGAACTGCAAGTCCCATAACTTCTATGAGGCCAATGTTCTCTTTCTTGATATGGTGAAGCTGTGCGTGGGGATGATATACGCCAAGAGGGTGTTCTTCTGTCGTTATGTTATTGCGAAGAACAAGATCAAGTTCGTACAGGTCGCCGCGTTTTCTTGCTATAGGTGTGATTGTGTTGTGCGGTGTTCCATCTGTTTCTGCAAAAATAAATGCTGCTTCATCACTATATCCGCGCCAAGCTTCAAGTATCTTATCAGCAAGTGCTATGATCCTGTCTGTATCAGGTGCAGATAAACGAATAACAGACATAGGCCACTTAACGATTCCGCTATTAACATCCTCAAAACCTTTTACAGTAAAGGTTCTTTCTACCTGAGCTTTTGCCATTGCAAAATCATAATGACCGCCCTGGAAATGATCATGTGAAAGGATTGAGCCTCCTACGATAGGAAGGTCTGCATTGGATCCAACAAAGTAGTGAGGGAACTGCTTAACAAAATCAAATAGCTTGCAGAATGTTGCATGCTCTATCTTCATAGGAACATGCTGTGAATTAAATACTATGCAATGCTCATTGTAATAAACATAAGGTGAGTACTGGAAAAACCAGTCACTGTTATTAATGGATACAGGAATGATCCTGTGATTTTCTCTTGCAGGATGGTCAAGTCTTCCTGAATATCCTTCATTCTCTCTACAAAGCTGGCACTTGGGATATCCTGACTGCTTAGCATTTCTTGCAGCAGCGATAGCCTTAGGATCTTTCTCCGGTTTGGACAGATTGATAGTGATATCAAGATTGCCATAATCTGTTGGAGTAATCCATTTCATATCTTTAGCAATGCGATATTTTCTTATATAATCAGTATCTCTTGAAAAAGTATAGTACCAATCTGTTGCCTTTATAGGATCCGCTAAATAGAGTGCCTTAAACTTACCTATAACCTCACTTGGTCTTGGAGTTAGAAGCCCCATAAGTTTTGTATCAAAAAGATCTGTATAGGCAGCTGTTGTACCTTCGATGATCTTATTGTCTGCAGCATACTGGCACAAAACTTTCATTGTATCTTCAAGAAATGTTCCATCATCAATCTTCTTTTGATCAATGCTTTCTGCCTCTTTGATAACGTCTTCTTCAGTTCCATCAAGCTCTGTAAGATTAAACTGCATAAGGATAGTATTAAGTGAATATACTATATCCTCTTTTTCTATAAGGCCTGTACGATATGCATATGCTACAAGGTTAACTATATTTTTATCTATCATATTGTTTGTCACCTCACGAAATAACTGTAAGTATTTTTTGAAAATAAAACATCCTTGAAATAAGCTTCAAGAATGTTTTATCCCATAGCTAAATCTGATGAATATTATTCAATTACTCTTGGGCCATCGCCAATTGATACGATGTAGAATGTGCAGTCGTAACCGATCTTGTCCTTGTAAGCTTTACCAACCTGTTCTTTGAAGTTATCGATCGCTTCATCCTTAACGATTGAAACTGTGCAGCCGCCAAATCCGCCGCCTGTCATACGTGATCCGATAACGCCTTCAACTTTCCATGCTTCCTCGGCAAGAGTATCAAGCTCAACACCTGTAACATCATAGTCATCGCGAAGTGATACGTGAGAAGCGTTCATGAGCTTACCAAACTGCTCAAGGTCTCCTGCCTTAAGCGCTGCAACAGCATCAAGTGTACGCTGGTTCTCATATACGGCATGCTTTGCCTTAACTCTTTCGTCATCATCTGTGATAACGTCCTTATGAGCTTCGAACTCTTCAATAGAAAGATCTCCAAGTCCCTTGATATCACATACTGTCTGCATCTGTGAAAGAGCATGCTCGCAGGCACTTCTTCTTGCATTGTACTGAGAATCTGTGAGTTTGTGCTTTTTGTTAGTATTAGTAACTACGATCTTCATTCCATCAAGGTGGATCGGAGCATACTCAAATGAAAGGTCTGCTGTGTCAAGGAAAATAGCGTTATCTTTTTTGCCCATAGCAGATGCGAACTGATCCATGATTCCGCAGTTGCAACCATTGAAATTGTTCTCTGCATCCTGGCCGATAATAGCAAGGTCCTGATTAGTTACGTCAAATCCGAACATATCACGTACAGCAAATCCTGTGAGAACTTCAAGGGAAGCTGATGATGAAAGGCCTGAACCGTTAGGGATGTTGCCAATGATGACCATATCAAAACCTGTCTCAAGCTTCATTCCTCTTTTTTCAAAAGCCCATACAACGCCCTTTGGATAGTTGGTCCAGCCAGCCTTGGGATCGTTTGGAACAAGGTCATCAAGGGATGTCTCGCGTCTTGAACCGTCAAAGTTAAGAGATACGAAACGCATTACGCGGTCGTCTCTCTTTCTTGCAGCAGCGTATGTTCCGATTGTGAGAGCACATGGGAATACATGGCCGCCGTTATAGTCTGTATGTTCTCCGATAAGATTTACTCGGCCTGGTGCAAAGTAGCACTTAACGCCTTCGTTGTCACCAAATTCTTTTGCAAAGCCGTCAAGTACGGCCTGTTTCATTTCCTGATCAATCATAAAAACACCTCGTCTTTGTGCTGATGCATGCACATTCATCATTTTTCTACGTTTATATTATAATATATATCGTGCTTATGTTAGCACAAATTGTTTTGCAAACCTGTCAAAATGTTATATTTAGCACACAAAGCAAAAACGCTTATATTCATCAAATTCAGCATTGTTATCATGACAGATTTAATGAATATAAGCGTTTTTTGTTTGTACGTATGATCAGATTTCTGCGTCAATTGCAAGTTTTACAGCACCCATGATTCCCTGGTCGTCGTTTAGGCTTGCGGGAACTATGTAGTTGTCTATGTCAGCCAGTTCTTTGGTAATAAGGTAGCCGTTTAGCTGTTCAAGAACTTTTTTTCTTATAAGGGGGAAGAGCTGCTGTTGGTGCATTACGCCTCCGCCAAGGATTATTATCTGGGGGCTTAAAGTCAGGATATACATGCTTAATGCCTGGGCTATGTAGGTGCTTTCAAGGTCCCAGACTTCATCGTTGTCAGATAGTTCTATAGCTTTTTTGCCCCATCTTTCTTCTATGGCAGGACCGGATGCCATTCCTTCAAAGCAGGTGCCGTGATATGGGCACTTGCCTTTATAGGTATCGCCTTCTACTATTGCCATTTTGATGTGGCCAAGTTCAGGGTGAAGCATTCCGTGGAGGAGCTTGCCGCCTGTCATGACTCCGCCACCTATGCCTGTTCCTATTGTAAGATACAGTGCATCAGTTTTATCTTTTGCACATCCCCAGGTTATCTCTCCAAGGAGGGATCCGTTAACGTCAGTATCAAAGCCTACTGGTACGCCCAGTTCTTTTTTGAAGGCACCGACTATGTCATAGTTCTTCCAGGCAAGTTTGGGAGTAGATGTTATATAGCCGTATGTTTTGGAGGTTTTATCAAGGTCTATCGGGCCAAAGCAGGCTATGCCAAGGGCTTTGATATCCTTATCCTTAAAATAGTCGATCATAAGAGGCATTGTTTCTTCGGGAGTCTTTGTTGGAATCTGCATCCTGTCGAGGATCTCTCCATTTTCATTGCCTATAACACATATCATTTTAGTTCCGCCTGCTTCAATTCCGCCGTATAACATCGAGTACTGCTCCTCTCCTTGTGAAAATCACTCTTTAGTAACTTTAATTCCAAAATAGGTGCATATCTGCGCCAGTCTGTTTCCGTTTTCTGTGGACACCATTACTATGTTACCACTTGTATCATAGGCTATCACTATGAATCTGGAATTCATCTTGAATACGCAGGGGTTAGGTCCCTGTATTCCGTAGGCTTTGAGCATCTCTTCGAAGGTTGCCTGAACATATCTTGGTTCAACCCAGGCGTGGCTCATGGTCGTGCCATCCATAAAGTCGCCGCCTACGATATTTCCTGAATCATACTCTTCAGATACATCATCAATGATACCAAAATATGATGCTACTGCTCTGTATTTTTCCATAGAAAGATCCGTAATGCCTTCATCAGGAATGCCCGGTTCTTCTCCATAGGTTATCTCGTCATATGCATCGCTGTCTGCATTATAAACAAGTCCAAACTTTGCAGATATCTTACTGCATTCATCTGCATCATCTGTGAAGATAACAAGTACTGCGTCATCATCATGCATTGCTGCATAATATCTTGCATAGCCTTCCTGGTCAGGAACACGCATTACAACAGGATTTGGGACCTTATCATACCCTGTAGAAGCAAGTTCAGTTTTATAATATTCCTCTGTAAGGGCAATGTCTGATAAAAGAGTAAATCGTATCTCTGATATCCTTCCCGGCTTTGAATAAATGGTGGTAACGTATCCATCACCTGACTGGGAGCTTGTATCTGTATAACCAAACTCTTCAGCAACCTTGCGAACTGCTTCTTCTGATACAAGGCTTTCATCAAAGTTTTTCTCTTCGTTATATGTACTACCTGTCGAAGAACTATTATCAGATGTTCCAGATGAGTTAAGGGCGTTAAGTCCTTCCTGGGTATTAGCCATGGTTCCTGCATAATTGAGCATGAAGTTTCCAAGGTCATTTATTCTTTGAGAGTGCTCTCCCGCTATAGCTATCTCCTTTGGCTGAATACTAATCTCGTCAAAGCCAGCCATATCTTCTATTGTGAATGTATCAAGAATTACGTAGAAGTCTGTTCCTTTAAGGTATCTGACTTCTCGGAAGTATTCTTTTTGGCCGTTTGATCCGGTAAACTTAAGTCTTCCATTTCCGCTATCATCAAATACAAATGATGTATCTGTAATAAAACTGTTCTTGGTCCAAGTCATCATCTCAGATTCTATGGGATCAAATTCTTGGTCTGTGACAAAAGACAGCATTATATCTTTTCCATCTTTTTCATGCTTTATGGTATATCTACCTTTTGCATCAATGCTATCTATATTAATAGTATAGTTTTCTCCGCAATTAATAATCATGACATCATCATTAAAGGTAAGCTCAGCGGTGGACTTGCCTGCTGCCTTACACGATACGCATGATAGTGCCATAACTATCAGTAGCAGATATGCTATATATTTTTTCCCAC
The DNA here is from genome assembly GCA_947168935.1 of uncultured Butyrivibrio sp. Lineage (GTDB taxonomy): Bacteria > Bacillota > Clostridia > Lachnospirales > Lachnospiraceae > Butyrivibrio. The sequence goes on from CAMVNV010000023.1 coordinate 11,060, forward strand.
GTCTTATTAAGAATGTCTTCACTGATGTCTCCTTAGGTAATCAGCTTCAAGAAGCGAATCAAAGAGATTCGTATAGGTAGATGATCCGTAAAGCTCGTACTTATTCTTGGTATAGGTTGCTTCAAGCATGTAGATGCCTGTATAAGTATCACTCTTGGTCTGGGTTATTACGCCGCCGTTATTATAATTTATAGAGAAATTGCAGGGGATAGCCTCAAAATATCCGCCATAGCTTGTATCCTGTGTTATAGCGCAGTAAACCGCTGTTCCGTCGCAGTTACCGTAACTCTGACCATCCTCAAGTCCAAACTGGGCATAGGCTTTGGAAAGGATGTCGCTGTTAGCAGTATCGATCTTGGTAAGGTGGCCACCGCATCTTATGGCACCAAGTACATCCATTGTGAAATATAAAGGAACGGGGCTGTGTTTTACTACGTAATCAGTAGAGCCTATTCGGATATCATCATAGGATAAGTTATAGCAAAGACCCTGATACTCACCTCCCGCGATATAGATTGCATCAACTTTATTTTTCACAAGCTCATAGCCTTCTGGATCTTTTAGAAGTTCTCTTATATTGGTCAAAAAACCTGTGGTTACGATTCGGATCTTGCCGTTATAGGAAGCAAGGACCTCCTTGTACATGTTTACAGCGTTGTCGTAAACAGGATGGCTGGTTGTCTTGTACTGCCACAAAACGCCCCAATAGTCGCCATTACCGCCGTATTCGTAGGATACTGATGCCTTGGCTACAGGTACGGTTGTAAGTCCTGCATAGTCCAGTATTCCTTCTGCTGCTTTGATATTATTACCTGACGGATTCTTGGAACAGTAGGCAAAGCCTATAATGTGGCACAGTCCTTGATATTCAAGTTCTTCTGCTATTCTAACTGCAGCTACGTCGTCAACATCCGTAGACATATCAACATCAAGGATGATGCCTAAAGGTCCAGTCTGCGCCTGTTCCTGCTTTAGATCATCCTGGATATTTTCAACTGTTTCCTGCGCTTCTTCCCTGGCTTTGTTATCTTCTGCTTCTTTCTGCTCTTTGGCCTCCTGAATCTCCTGATCTGTCATACCGCTATAGTCTTCTTCAGGACCGACTTCCTGCTTGGCTTCATTTAAGGCGTCTTTAAATATATCCCTGTAATCTGACAAGGTGTCCGAAGGCTCCCTTGCCTCTACTACAGGAACTTTTACTGTGTTCACTATTAGGATGATGATACAAAGAACAGCGATTATTGCTTTCTTCATAGATCTCCTGAACCCAAATATAGAATTACATCTTTGAATCTGATATATCCTATATCTTTATAATAAAAATGTCATAACAGGCATCTACGGTTTATCGTACATATCTATTATGACATATTTTTTATTATATGTATTATGCGTTTTGCAGGTTATCTTATTCAGAGTCCTGCTTTAATCACAATACTCTTTAACTCAATTATTCGTCTCACCCTCAAGGAACCCTGCGAAATCTTCAAATCTTGCCTCAACAACTTTTTTCATCTGAACAGTAAGGTTCGTATCAGATATATTCATAGTTATATGGATTGAGCCAACTTCCTCACCTACAAGGCCAAGCTCAATATAGAGAGTATCTTTACTGATCCACTTTGCCTTAGATACAAAGGGAACTTCACTTGTTGTCTCGCTTAAGGAGTTCATCGTCTTTGGATCTATAAGAGGAAGCTTTCCTTCAGACTCTTTTTCCAGGTCAAAGGGAATGATGTAATCAAGGCTTCCAGCCTCTGTCTTTTGTCTTATTGACAGCAGACCCTTAGCGCTATCATGTCCAGCTTCCGCAAAATTCTGGTCTTTTTCATGCTTATATTCAAGAGAAATAGTCTCAAAGCCAGATCTGTTATCATGTATTTTATAAGTATTGTTTATCTCTTCAAATTCTGGTTTTACTATAAGAGCATTATATATATCTTTTTCATAGTTTCCAAAACTATAAGCATAGTACAAAAGAGTATCATGAATTATATCAAGAAGAGGCTGTGTACCACCCTTAATATTCTGAAGATCAGCAGTTGTCACTATTACAAGGTCATACTGGGGATAAAAGAGTACATACTGACCTCCCATTCCGTACATACAAAATCCGCCCCTAAGTCGCCAGAACTGATAGCCATATCCCTGCCTCTCATCTGTGACCTGACCTGTCTGCTCGTTAGGAGTTTTAAAGCTCACGGCTTCTTTTATATAGTCAGAAAAAGTACTTATTTCTCCATCTCTTTTGCCAAGACAAAATGCAAGGTTTTTGTCCTCTTTGCTATCAGCGCCCTTCAAAACTTCGTTCATCACAAATCTTCCGACTTTAAGAAGATCTTCTGAATAGCACATAAGGCCTGATCCGCCAATCTCATCTCCAAAAGGATCCTTTATAATATATGCGTCTTTTGAAAAAAGATACTCAGCAGGAATCCTGGTCCTAAGATATTCAAGAACGCCCATTCCTGAAAGCTTTTTGACAAGGGCCGCAAGGGTATGAGCTGATGATGTATCATACTTAAATACCTTACCGCTTCTGTGAGAAGGAGGCGTTACAAAAAAGCTCTCCACCCAGTTAAGATTCCCATGAAACTGATAAGTCGTTGATGTATGGCAGGTCTGCATGCAGAGCATATCCTTGATCGTCATGTTTTCAAGATATGGATGAAAGCCACCTTCCGGCTTATACTCAGGAAAAAATGTAACTATCCTGTCATCAAGTTTTAGCTTCCCTTCTTCTATGAGAAAGCCGATAGCAAGAGATGTAAAAGACTTGGTTATAGAAAACATCCTGTGCATCTTATCTTTGCTATATGGATATGCATACTCTTCAAAGATCCTGCATCCGTTCTGATCAGCAAGAAGGCTGTGAACACTACCGCTTCCACCTGTCAGAAGGCCTGCTTTATTTATTTTATCCCAGATTGTACTGATACATTCTTTTGCATCAAAAGTGAGCATTTATTATTACTCCATTTAAAGACTTAAAATTCTTTCGTGTGAAAAATCCGTTTTAGATTATGGATAATATATCAGCCCTGAACTCCCAGGAAGTGATAGATGATATATCCTGCCAAAAGCCATGATGCAAGGGCAAGAAGCGCTCCCGATACTTTGGTTGGCGCCGTACTCTTTTCATTACCTTTTTTATCTCTTGCAACCTTGTTGGACACAAGAGCCTGTGCCAGTCCATACATGCCGATGATCAAAAGAACAATAACTTCAATATAATACATTTCCCCATCCCTCTTTTTCTATATTTTTATCCTTAATATAGCATCTTGGGTTTTAGATTTCATCACATTTATTGACAAATATGCCTTAGTTTTTACCAAGTTTATCAGGAGATTCGATTTAAGAAAGAGTTTATAATTGCCCATTTTGGCATTGTGCTATACTTTTTTATAGGAGGATCCGGACACATGGCTAGGACGAAAAATATCGATATGACCAAAGGACCAATCCTTAAGGAACTGGTCCTTTTTGCTTTACCACTCTTACTTGGCAATGCTTTTCAGCAGCTTTATAACACAGTAGACAGCGTGATAGTAGGACAATTTGTAGGTTCTGCTTCACTTGCAGCAGTTACAAGTACTGCTATGATAATCAATACACTTGTAGGCCTTTTTGTAGGCTTTTCAACAGGTTCATCTGTAATCATCTCCCAGTTTTTTGGAGCTAAAAAAGACGATATGCTGAAAAAGGCAATCCACACTGCCCTTTCAACAACTTTTATCATGGGCATCATGTTCATGATACTGGGATATTTCATTACACCGCCGCTTCTTGTTCTGATGAGAACAGATGCCGATGTTATGGGACCCGCAACAGTTTATCTTAGAATCTATTTTCTTGGTATCCTGGGTCTTATGTTCTACAACATGACTTCAGCTATACTTAGAGCTATCGGAGATTCTGTAAGACCGCTTATATTCCTTATTATCACAAGCGTACTTAACATTATTCTGGATCTTTTATTCGTTATCGGTTTTAAAATGGGTGTTGCAGGTGTAGCTTATGCAACGATCATATCCCAGTTTGTATCCGCATTTATGGGTATGTTTGTACTGATAAGATCCAAAGAGAATTATGGCGTATCCCTAAAAGAGATGCACATAGATTCAAGGATCCTTACAAGAATATTTGCAGTAGGTCTTCCGGCAGGCTTTCAGATGGCTATAATCAGCTTTTCCAATGTCTTCGTTCAGGGCTATATCAACAGTTTTGGGCCAAACTCTACTGCAGGCTGGGGCGTATATGGACGTATAGATGCATTTGTTATGCTTCCTCTTCAGAGCATAGCCCTTGCTAATACCACATTTACCGGCCAGAACGCAGGTGCCAAAAATCCTGACCGCATCAAGCAGGGTATCAGAGTATCACTCCTTCTTGCTGTCATAATTACTGTAGTTATCTGCGCATTAGAATATGCCGCTGCGCCTTCTTTCATAAGACTGTTCACAAGCGATGAAGCTGTTATGAAGTTTGGAGTTATCTTTATAAGATGCAATTGTATGTTCGATTTCTTCTGCTGCTTCAACCAGATGCATGCAGGCGTACTTAGAGGTATTGGCGATGCAGCTGCACCTATGGTCATAATGATATTCAGCTTTGTTTTGTTCAGACAGGCATATCTGTATATCGTCACAAGATTTACATCTTCAATATATCCAGTAAGTCTGTCCTTCCCTGTAGGATGGATGATGTGCAGCCTTTTAATGCTCATATATTTCAGGCTTAGCCATTGGGAGAGAAAGGTAAGCCTTGCCAAGTAAAAAGGCTTATATTCTTGTTTTTTCATTCAAGAATATATATAATTACAGGGCTATTAGTTGTTTAAAGTACAAGAGGATGTAATGAATATAGTATTATTTGAACCCGAAATCCCATATAACACAGGCAACATAGGAAGAACCTGCGTTGCTACTAACACTAAGCTTCACCTTATAGAACCCCTTGGCTTTAGCCTTGACCAGAAGGAGATAAAGCGCGCAGGCCTTGATTACTGGCCAAAGCTCAATTACGAAGTATATAAGAACTTTGAAGATTTTATGGAAAAAAATAACCATCCAAAAGTCTGGATGGCTACTACTAAAGCTCATAAGGTCTATTCTGATGTAAATTACTCATCTGATGATTATATAATGTTTGGTCCTGAAAGCAGAGGCATTCCGGAAGAAATACTTGTTGATCATGAAGAAGAATGCGTCCGCATTCCTATGTTTGAAGATACAAGATCCATCAACCTTTGCAACTCTGCTGCCATCGTGCTCTTTGAAGCTCTGAGGCAGAACCACTTTGAAGGACTTAACCTCAGCGGAGAACTCCATAACCTTCACTGGAAGTGATAAACCAATTGACTACATAATCTTTAACAGGTTATCCATGATAAGGCCGCACACAAGGGCATCTGACTCTGCTCTGTGTGCGTCTTTTTGTTCTATATTAAAGTGCTGAGCCATTGTTGGCTGCTTGTGGTCGCTGGTACAGGTTACGCACTTTTTACATATGGCAAGGGTATCAACAAATCTGATATTGGCATCAATCCCAAGTCTTTCAAATGTCGCAGCCAGAAAGCGCATATCAAAGCTAGCGTTATGGGCACAAATGATAGTATCGCCGCTTATGGCATCCCCAAGAAACTTAACAAACTGAGGATAAACTTCTTTTTCAGAAGGAGCACTTTTAAGCATGTCATTAGTAATATGATTGACTCTTGATGCGGCAGGTGGAACTGCTTTACCTGCATTAACAAGTGTTCCGAAGCTCTTAACGGCCTTTCCGTTTTCAAAAAGGACTGCTCCAAGCTCTATGATCCTGTCATTATATGCAGAAAAACCTGTTGTTTCTGTATCAAAAGCAATGTAACGCTTGCCAAGCGCATCTTTAACTGATTCAGCATTTTTTATCTGAGTAGTCTTAACGCCTACAACCTGTCCTTTACTCTCCGCTATCTTATCCGCAATACTCTTTTTGCCAAACATGATCTCAAGTGCATCCATATCTATTTCCTCTATTAGTACTGATCTTCTTTATTATCTAAATTTGTTTTTCTCAAAAACTCACATAAAAGATTTTAACACAAAAAAATCCTGTCTGTTTACCACCTTGGGTAAACAAACAGGGGATTACACGAAGTAAATATATATATTACTATGTGCAGATTATTGTCAGATAGAATAAAAAGCCTGATTATCAATTATTGTGTAAAGCTTCTTTCCATAGAAAGTCTGGCTTCCGTCATCTCTCTTGAAAGAAAGAACATTGGGGTTATTGAGATATGAGTACTCTCCGCTTAAAACCTTAAGGCAAAGATTGATCATATCAGGGCTTGTCTCTTCAGCAGTTCTTGAACTTGCCCATGAATATGTTGAAAACTGATTCTTCTGCGAAAGAACACCCTGGATCGTATTAGGATAGGCTGGGGACTGCACGCGGTTCATAATAACTTCCGCAACTGCGACCTGTCCGTTGAATGATCCTCTGGCTTCTCTGTATACAACATTAGCCATAAGGACGAGCTCTTCCATTGTAAATGCATAATCATATCCGATCGGATCTGCAGCAACTATCGCTGCTATTGCTGCTGCCTCTGCCTGAGCAGCTGCTTCCTCTTCGGTAAGTGGCTGAGCTTCTGTAGATGCATCTGTTGATGCTTCTGCACTTGAATCTGTCTGTGCTGCACTTTGCTCTGTGCTTGCAGCATTTGACGAATTTTCTGTTACATCTGTTACATCTGTTGACACATCTTGTGTCGCATTTTCTTCTGCGTAAGCTACGATAGGCTCACCAAAAGAAAGCGCCGCTGCGGCAAAAGCCATAGCAGTTGTCATAAACAATACTCTTTTAAAGCTTTTCATAATACCGGCTGGATCAATACAAAGACAGTCATCGGCTCCCCCACGGAACTGATGCTGTAAAAGAAAACAGCCTAACTTCTCCTTACTTAAAAAAAATTATAGTTTTGTTGCATTTGTTACAACAGATGTAATAATAACAGAAAACCTATCATAAAATCAATCATATTTACATTTTTTTATAATTTTTTAATAAGGAAAAATCAAAAAAGTTTGTTTTTTCAGGCGTTTTTCAGGTTTTACATATCCTCTAATCTTCCGTGTTTTTCATATGTTGTTGTACGTACGATCTTATTTTCACCGTCAACAAATACTACCTGAGGATGATACTCTTTCATTTCTTCAGGACTCATCTGGGCATATGCCATGATGATAACTTTGTCGCCTACACTTACACATCTTGCAGCAGCGCCGTTTAAGCATATAACTCCGGAATTTTCCTCGCCGCAGATAGCATATGTAACAAATCTCTGACCGTTATCTACATCTACGATCTGTACCTGCTCGTATTCGCAGATACCAGCCTTTTTCATAAGTCCTTCATCTATTGTGATAGATCCAACATAGTCGAGCGCTGCCTGAGTTACTGTTGCGCGGTGAATCTTACCTTTAAGCATAGTTAACAACATATAAACCTCCAAATTACTACCTTACATAATCTAAATATCAAGGGGGAGATATTCCCCCTCTTATTATTCATATAAAAAGTTATCGATAAGTCTTGTCTTTCCTATATAAACAGCCATAGCAAAGAGTGTTCCGCTCTTAACTTCATTAGCAGGCTCAAGAGTATTAAAGTCAGCTGCTGATACATAGTCAATCTTTGCAAGAGGCTCTTTTTCTATAAGCTCTTTCTGGGCTTCGAGGATCTTTGCAGCATCCTTTTCTCCGCCAGCTGCCATCTCTTTTCCCAGATTAACTGCTTTTGAAAGAACAAGAGCAGCCTGTCTCTCTTCTTCATTTAAGTAGGTATTACGGGATGACTTTGCAAGGCCGTCATCTTCACGGATGATAGGGCATCCTACGATCTCAATACCATAAGACATATCTCTTACCATCTTTTTGATGATAGAAAGCTGCTGGGCATCCTTCATTCCAAAGAAAGCCTTGTCAGGTGTTGCGATATTAAAGAGCTTGGATACTACTGTGCATACGCCTCTGAAGTGGATAGGACGAGTCTGTCCGCAAAGACGCTTTGGCATATCATTGAGGATCTCAACATATGTAGCAGCATCCTCGCCGTACATCTCTTCTACTGAAGGGTGGAACACAAGACTTGCGCCGTGCTCTTCTAAAAGCTTGCAGTCTCTTTCAAAATCTCTTGGATATGTAGAAAGATCTTCTGTAGGTCCAAACTGTGTTGGATTTACAAAATCTGATACGATTACTCTGTCACACTCTGATACGGCCTTATCTACAAGGCTTGCATGTCCTTCGTGAAGGTATCCCATTGTAGGAACAAGTCCTATTGTGAGTCCTTCTTTTCTCCAGGCTCTTACCTGGTCTCTAACCTCTTTGATTGTTTCTGCTTTGATCATATATTCCTCCCACTGCGATCCTATTATGAAATCCTCTTTAAATAGCCTTCTTCACTATACTTGACATCAAGGCTCTGTAAAAACTCATCAGAGCAGTCGCTCTTTGCATAAGTCTGCTCAGGAGTCGGGAATGTTCCATCCTGAACGGCTTTCTTATAATCAGCAAAAGCACTCTTCATCTCTTCGCCGATCTCAGCAAAGTGCTTTACAAACTTAGGTGATACGCCGCTTACCATGCCGAGCATATCCTGATATACAAGTACCTGGGCATCACAGCAACTGGATGCGCCAATTCCGATTGTAATGATATCAAGCTTCTTACTGATAAGAGCTGCAAGCTTAGGTGGAACGCACTCAAGTGTTACTGCAAATGCTCCTGCTTCCTGAACAGCAAGTGCATCCTGAAGAACACGCTCAGCATTGGCTTCGCCCTTACCCTGTACCTTAAAACCGCCAAATGCATTAACAGACTGAGGTGTCATTCCTATGTGAGCTACAACAGGGATACCTGCATCTGTGATAGCTTTGATCTGAGGAGCCATAAGAGCGCCTCCTTCAAGCTTAACAGCGCCTGCGCCCGGAGCCTCCTTCATGATCCTTCCTGCAGACTCAAGTGCCTGTGCAGGAGATATCTGATAACTCATAAATGGCATATCTATTACTACAAATGTATTCTGACAAGCTCTTGCTACGCTTCTTCCATATACGATCATCTCTTCAAGTGTTACAGGAAGTGTATCGTTATATCCCTGCATAGTCATTCCAAGGCTGTCTCCAACAAGTATCATGTCGATACCTGCTTCGTCCATAAGCCTTGCAGTTGTGTAATCGTAGCAAGTAAGCTGTGATATTTTCTTTCCTTCTTCTTTCATCTTGCGAAGTGTCGCAACTGTGTGTTTCATTTCTTTTCCCCTTTCGTCAGTCTATTGAACTGATCACAACATTTGTTAATCGTTTTCTAACAGCTGACATATGTTCGTATAATCATTTTCCGGATGTTTCTTATCTGCAAGCTGTGTAAGAACAAAAGATAACTTTTTGTAAATCTGCCTTTCATCCTGATCTGTCAAAAGAGATAAATGCTTTGAAAGCGTACCCGCATCATTTCTTTCTACAGGTCCTGAAAGTGCCAGCGCCGGGCCTTTTGAAAGTATGTTTTCAAGGTTAGCCCTTGCAAGGGGCGCTACCGCCTCCATTGCTTCACTTTCACTAAAGCCTGATTCTACCAGATGCCTTTTAGACATCTCATATAGGCCGCACACCAGATTTGAAGCTATAGAACAGGCCAGATGATAGTTAGTCTTCTGACTTTCTTCTAATATCTTTGTCCTGAGTCCCAGATTCTTAAGAAAATCCTCCCAGAAGGAGACTCCTTCTCTTTTTTCAAGACAAAAAAATACACCCGCAAGATCCTTATAAGCGCTATATTTATCGCTAAAAGGAAATAACGGATGTATTGCAAAACCTGCTGCGCCTGTGTCTGCGATTCCGGGGAAAGCCCCTTTTGCAGTCATAGCTCCGCTGCAATGTATTATCTGTTTACCCGATATAGAAAAAGAACTTATTTCTTCATATACAGAAGAAATAGCACCGTCCGGAACAGTCAAGAATATCGCGTCACTCTCATTAACTAACTCTTCAAGGGTGTCGTAACATTTTGTATTTGTAAAATCTGCTGCTTCTTTTGCCGATTCTGGGTGCCTACTATAATAGCCGGTCACCTGAACTCCTCTCTCTGAGAAATATTTCCCCAGATTAAAACCAACTTTACCTGCTCCTGTAAATCCAATCTTCATCGCATTTCTCCTTATCACTAACAATACTCTGGAGGACGCGACTTTGGTTCCGAACATTTATTCTCTTGTCGGTACAGTTCTCACCACTGCGAGATACCATCCGTCGGTGCTGCTTGCACCATATAGAAATTTAGCACTCGTTATAAAAAAAGTAAATAGCCAAAACCAATTTGATCACCCAGTTACATGATCAATTTATTGGTAGAAACACATTCATAAAATCATAAAAACTATCACAAAAAGTTATTTTTATCTTAATTTTAATTGATTCTGCAAAACTTCTTGAAACTATGATTATTATTGTGATTTGCCTTTTCGAATTTCGTGGTAATATTCCTTTCGTTGTAAATCATAAATTTAAGTTTTATATTTTTTCAGAGGCAAAAGAACGTAATATGGTAATAGTAATAACAAACATCATCATTTTAATAGTTTTATATCTTTCAATCTGCGCTATACTTGCAAGATCAATGGGACTTGTTAAATGCATAGATCCAAACAAAGCTTATCAGAAGGAAAACCGCAGACATTTCCTTGATGGCTATAAGAACTGGAAGAGCGAAGAATACATAATAAAATCCTTTGATGGTTATGAACTCCATACAACATATATTCCTTCAGCAGTTCCATCCAAGAAGTTCGTTATCCTGGTTCACTCATCTACTTATTGCAGGATCGGAGGAATTAAGTATTTCAACATCTTCAGAAAGATGGGATATAACGGAATCCTCTTTGATCTCAGAGGCCATGGTGACAACAAGAAGACTGCTTCAACTTGGGGAATCAAGGAAAGCAAAGACCTTCTTAGTGTAATAGATGATACAGTTAAACGTTTCGGAGATGATATCAAGATCGGCGTTCACGGCGAGTGCCTTGGCGGTGTAACAGCTCTTACCGCTCTTAAATATCATCCAAATATTTCTTTTGTTATCGCTGACAGCTGCTACAACTCACTTTATTCACTTCTTTGCAAGCTTGCCCAGCAGGTAGCACATGTATCACCTGTACTTTTTGATCCTGCTGTTATCTTCTTCAAACTTATGTTTGGATATTCTTATAAGAAGATCTTTACAAGAGACAGCCTTGGCGGCAACACAGTTCCGATCTGCTTCATCCAGGGTGATAGCGACTGCGTTGTTCCTATAAAGGACACTTTGGAGCTTGAAAGCGCAACTACAGGTTACACAGAGATGCACATATTTGAAGGTGCAGACCATACTCGTAACATCCTTGCAGATGCAGATCGTTATGAGGAAATAGTAAAGAACTTTTTATACAGAGTAAATTGCCTCGAGCTTGCTGCTACAGCTTGAATTTAATGAAGCCACTACTGTTTGGAATAATAAACAGTAGTGGCTTTTTTCTTATAAGTTGCTCATATGATATAATCAACGTGATTTATAAATCTTTATTCACACAAAAACAAAAACTATTTCTTTTATATACAGCGGGGGGAATCATGAGAGACGGAAGCGCAACTGAGGAAAAGATCTTAAAGCTTGCCAAAAAGATGATCATTAAGGATGGTATTGCAAACCTTGATATGAAGGTTCTTGCAGGGAAAATAGGATGCAGCAGAAGTACCCTTTACAGGCACTTTTCCAGTAAAGGCGATATCATGATAAAACTCGTAGAAGAGTCTCTTCAGATAATTACAGCATCTTCGAGAAATGCTCCAAAAGACATGAAATTTGAAAATGGTTTTGAAGAATTCTCTTGGTATATCAATGAAAGAGCAAAAGCCCTCATTAAAGAAGTTGATTCTGTAACTTTCATAAGAGATTTCGACTGCCTATACACTAATACATATCCTCAAAGTAAGGAAGTCGAAGGCTTCCAGGATTTCATTCAGATCGATACCAAATCAGATCCTATGATCCAATCTTTTATAAAGGGAATGGAAGATGGCAGTATCAGACAATTTGATGATCCTATCCTTCAGATAATGACTATATCCAATGGACTTTTAGGACTGGCTGAAAGAGTTATTCCAAGAGTTTCATTTTATATCAAGGAACAAGGCTACGGTGAAGAGTTCATTTTAAATCAGGCAAAACTTTATCTTGATAGTGTCAAGGCATGATAAAGTCACCATTTACAGATTATGTCAATATCTGTAAATGGTGACTCTTTACGTTATTGTGATATAATATTATCGTATCTATAATTTCTATACTAATTCTATAGACCCGTTTGGGGCCGAATGTCTATCAAGAGGAGGGGAATCCATGCTAAAGAAATGTATCGCTGAATGTTTAGGAACCTGTGTACTTGTAGTATTTGGATGCGGAACTGCTGCCGCTATCGGTTGCGATGTTATGGGAGGATATGTTGCAACTGCTCTTGCTTTTGGTCTTGTTATCGTTGCCATGGCATATTCAATTGGTAACATTTCAGGATGTCATATTAATCCCGCAGTATCTCTTGCTATGCTCATATCCGGTAAGATGAACGTAAGTGAATTTATTTCTTATGTTATATCCCAGTGTATCGGAGGCGTTATAGGTGCCCTTATTCTCAAGATCTTTGCAACATCAGGAGATATAGACGCAGGTCTTGGTGCTAATGGCCTCTACTACAGCAACATAGGTCTTTCTATTCTTGTAGAGATAATTCTAACCTTCGTATTTGTACTTGCTATCCTTGGTGTTACATCACGTGACAGCTTCAGTAATATAGCAGGCCTTGTAATAGGTCTTACTCTCACACTTGTACACCTTCTTGGAATCCACTTCACAGGCACAAGCGTAAACCCTGCAAGAAGCCTTGGGCCTGCAATCTTTGCAGGCGGTGCAGCACTTTCATCTGTATGGGTATTCATCGTAGCTCCTCTTATCGGTGCAGCCCTTGCAGCTTTCTGTTATAAGTTCCTTGATTCAGACAAGTGATCAAAGATTTTTGCAAAAAGCATTTTTAATCAGAATCATGATCAAAACTCATATTTAGAAAAAAGACACGGCCGTGGGCCGTGTCTTTTATATTAATACAAATAGTCATTCACATTATCAAGTGTGACTTTTGTATGAGGGAGCCTAATATAGTGCTCATCTTCAATGCCAAGATCATCAAGTGGCTGACCTGTAGCAAGGGCAATAGCAAGATCGTACATTGCATGAGCCTGACCTTCCTTGTCATTGTAAACCGTTCCGTACATGTATCCTGTCTTAACAGCTTCAAGGCCTCCAATCGTTCCATCTATTCCATAGATTGCAGGAAGCATTGACTTTGCCTTATCTCCGAAGATATTTATATATGCATCAATAGCACCAAGTGCCATATCATCGTTATTTGCAATTATAAGTTCGATCTCTGTCTTAGCATTTATAAGCTGTTCGATCTTACTCTGGGCCTGAGTCCTGTTGAAATTAGCGATGGCAAGACCTTTTCTGTCAAGCTTGATCCCATGATCAATCAGAGTTTCAACGCAGTACTCGCTTCTAACTATGGCATCCTGATGACCGGCTTCACCCTGAAGCATGACATACTGGATATATCCGTCGCCATTTGCGTCTATATTTAGGTTCTCATCAAGAATCCCTTCTGCTGCCAGCTCGCCCTGCATAATTCCTGATTCCATAGCATCAGAGCCTACATAATAGAAATTATCAGATCTTCTTAAATCTTCTCCTGTCAATTCCCTGTTAAAAAATATAACCGGCACATCATATTTAAGAGCAAGATCAATGATATGTTCAGGCTCTGTCCTGTCAACAAGATTTATGCATATAACATCACATCCGCCATCGATCATCTCCTGCATCTGATTATTCTGCTCTTTCATACTCTGCCCTGCGTTGTAGGTTATAACAGTTACATTAGCATCTGCGTAGCTGTTAAATTCATCCATAAGCTGAGTTATGAAAGTGTCATGAATATCATAGACAGATACACCTATACGGATTGTATCTTTATCTTTATTTTTAATATTGCCGCAACCGGATATTATCGTGGCCATTAGCGCCATCATCAGATATACCGATAATATCTTTTTTCTAATCTCCGATTGGGAAAAGAATCTGCTGATTCCCTTCATCATACATTGTTTCCCCCGTAACATATGCATAGCCAACTGTATAGTCACTCATCTTGCTTCGTTCATCTTTAAGAACGTAGGCAAGACTGTTTATTGCCATATAGCCCATCTCATACTCATTGATGACCACCATACCGCCTATTATTCCCTGATCAAGGTCACTAAGGTTTTCCGGCGAACATCCTATTCCATACAGTTTTACATTTTTCCGTCCATTGGTTGGATAAGAATTATAACTATCCACCATCTGAATGTAGTCTGCTGCTGTCTCTGTCACATCATTATCTAGAGCTACCAGAATATCAGCATCATTGTTACTTACAAGTTCACCGATCTCTCTTTCTGTCAGCTCAGTTGCTTCTACGCTGAAGACGATCTGTGCACCGACTTCCTGCGATACTTCTTTGAAGGCATTGATTCTCTCCTGAACTGATGCAAGCTTAAGATTACCTGCAAGTATGCCTATCCTGACACCTGTCAGATCCCCCAGATCTTGCTCAATCCTTGTTGCCAGTTCACTGCTCACCTGCACGCTGTCAGCACCTATAAAGCTTATCCTGCTGTTATCAAGTTCTTCTTTTTCAACGTTGTTATCAATAAGCTCTATATATACATTTGCCGGTACATCCGAAAGGATGTCTATTCCCCCGCTTCCGGAACAAAGCTGTACTATAACTGCGTCAGCGCCATTTTCAATTTCCTGATCGATAAGATTTTTTTCCTGAAGAGGACTTCCTTCAAAATCTGTCGTAACGTAGTTAAGTCTTATACCGTTTTCTCTGGCTGCCTGTCTTAGCCCAGTCTGGAAGCTGTCCCACCTTGCACTGTTACTGTCATCTACAATTACAGATATCTGATATTTGACAACAGTACCATCGACGTTTATAACATCGATAGCGCAGACAACAATACCTATAACTATCGCTGTTACTATAGCAGCAAGCCATTTACTTTCATTAAATATATTCCGCGGATTCCACATCTCTTGCGCTTTCCTCCGAATATTCTATATATGGCATGTGAATAGTTACTTTGGTACCCTCATCTGCCTCTGTGTCAATCATAAGTCCGTAGTCTTTACCGAACCTAAGCTGAAGTCTCCTGTGTACATTTATAAGACCAACGCCCGAGCCTCTTGCCCTTGTTCTTCCCTCTTCAGTAAGAAGGCCCTCTGCCTGCTCAGGACTCATTCCATAGCCGTTATCTTCAACCTCGATATAAACGTCATCCCCTTTTCTGTATCCGCGAACCTTTATGCTTCCCGGATCCTCCATGCCTTTTACGCCATAATAAATAGCATTTTCCAAAAGAGGCTGTACTACGAGTTTTACTATGCAGCAATCCATTATTTCAGGATCAATATCATAGCTTACAGAAAAAGAATCCTTGAACCTAACCTTCTGAATATTGGTATAGTTCTCAGCGTGCTTGATTTCTTCACTTACTCTGATGATATTTCTTCCGCTTGAAAGACTTATTCTGAACAGTGATGAAAGCTGGGTTATCATATATACAGCTTCCTTGTTCCTGCCATCTTCAACCATCCATACGATGGAATCCAGGGTGTTATATAAAAAGTGTGGATTAACCTGAGACTGAAGCGCATCAAGCTCGCTTTTTCTCTTTTCTTCCTGCTCCTTTATGATATCGCCCATAAGGAATGAGATCTGATTAAGAAGCTTTTGAAGCGTGGTTCCAAGATACTGAACTTCGTTAGATCCGCCTATATACACTATAGGAACACTCTTTTCCGTAACCTCGATATCATGAATCGAAGCAGTAAGTTTTCTGATAGGACTTGATATCCTTGCAGAGATGAGCCTGTTAAGAAGGAGAACCGCAAGCATAACAAGAAGAACGATAAGGATCATAAATGACCTTGTACTTCTAAGTCCTACCGACAGGTTTTTGGTAGGAATAACGCTGATAAGCTTCCATCCCGTATAGCTTATAGTGTTAACAATCTCTATTCTCTTTTCCCCATTAAATTTCTCTTCATAAACTCCGTCAGAATATGATGCTACCGTCGCATTATTTTCTTCATAAAGTCCCGATACGATCTGCATGTTCTGAGGATGATATATGATCCTTCCCTCTCTATCGCAAAGGTATATATATCCCTGGGAAAGTGAATTATTAAGAATGTCGAACATCTGATATACCGTCGTGTAATCCATATCAACAAGAAGAACACCCTGTTTTGGTATTCCTCCTCTTGTAAACATGACAGAACGGCTAAGTGATATTACCCAGTAATATCTGTTTGACGAATCACTAAAAAGGTTCTGAACATGGGGCGTTGAGAAATGCATGTTCTCAACTTCTCCTGTAGCATCCGTGAACCACTCCTGGGTGGTCACATCGATATTTTTCTTCTGGATAGCTGAAGGAGCTGCCCCAAGCAGACGCCCATTTGATTCATAGAGCGCCATTGAAACAACATAGTCTTTATTGGATTCATATAGAAGATTCATCTGACTTCCGATCTTATCTACGTATACGTCAGATGTCTGTATTGATGTGTAATAAAAGGCATCAGAAAGCTGCCTCATCTGCCTCAGGTAATCTTCGAGCTTTTCACCTGTCTGAGAGAGGATCGTCCTTGCGTTATCAGTTGCAACCTGACGCGATATAGATGCAAAGCTTCTGTAAAGAACTGCACCCAAAAGGCTCATGGACAAAACTGATACTACCGTATATGAGGTCAGGAGCGTAATCTGGATATTACGTGCTACCAGTTTCCTTCTCAGCTCATGATGACCTTTTTTTATCCTGCTGTCTCTCCCTTTGAAAATCCCCATAAATCCTCTTTAAGAGTTTTCCCCTCTGTTTCGGAACTTTGAAGGTGTTATTCCATACTGGCGTTTAAAAACATAACTAAAATAGTTAGGATCAGTAAAACCAACTTCCGCTGCAATGACATAGGTTTTCTTGTCAGATGTCATAAGAAGCTCTCTTGCCTTATCCATACGATAATCCGTAAGGTATGTGACAAAGGTTTTGCCTGTCTCCTTTTTAAATACTGTTGAGAAATATGCAGAACTTACCCCAAGATTCTTGCATATCTTTTCTATTGTAATCCCCTCTTCGTTATAATGAGCAGCAACATATTCCTGTGCCTTAAGCACGAAGGACTTCTGCCCCTTACTCCTTACATCCCCGATCATCTGCTGCATCCTTGTCAGGATCCCTGTCAGCATGATCTTAAACTCTTCAACATCCGGAAGCGCCTTGCCTATCGTATTTTCTGTAAACACTTCATCTATGGCAAGGTGATTCTCCTGAGCAAACCTGTAAAGTCTACTCATGGTATCCGTGATAAAAAATTCATACAGCTTCATTGTGCCAAGATCCTGGCTGTAGCTGTCTATAAATTTACCCGCTTCTACAGGTATATCAATTGTATCCTCCACACGAATCCTTCTGAGAATATCTGAAAGAGTCTTGCCACTCTCATCAAGAATAGTCTCATTGTCGTGTTCGGGCTCTATCTCCATGATATTGATAGCTTTACCAATTCCATATATAGCCCTTGATGATACTGCCTGAGAAGCACCCTCAAGTGAATGAACCGTATCCATAGGATCGGTGCATACCATTCCCAGTCCTACTGTAACAATCGCTTTACATGCGATCTTCGCAAGTCTGCAGAAGCTGTCACAATCATCTGTAAGCTCTATAACCTGCCTTGAATCTTCCATCTGGGCAATCATGACTGTATCACCCTGGTAGGAAAAGAACTTACCGCGCCACTTCTCTTCAAGTCTCTCCTGTGCAAGTCTTCTTACTGAAATTCCAAGAAGAACAGGGTTAAGACCTTCCGGCGCAAGTGTGGAAGATGTATGTATAAGGACAACGTTATAAACAGGTCCCTTCAGGTCTATCTGATAGTTAAGAAGATATTCTGCAAGGTGTTCCTGGGGAATTCTTCCTGATACAAGTTCAGCATAGAATGTCTCCTGAAGTAGAGGAAGGCTCTGTGCATAGTATCTTGAAAGCTTTCTGATACTCTGACGTTCCTCAGCCTCCTTATCAAGGGATTCCCTTATCCTTGTAAAAAGAGCACTCAGCTCATCAGAATTAACAGGCTTTAAGATATACTCTTCAGCCTCAAGCTTAATAGCTTCCTTAGCATATTCAAATTCATCATATCCTGAGAAAATAATGATCTTAACACCAGGGCACAGCTTACGAAGCTGTCTTGAAAACTCCAGGCCATCCATATATGGCATCTGAATATCTGTCATGACAACATCAGGAGTGTCGCCTTCAGCCATCTCCAGAGCTTCAACCCCGTTATGAGCATAAGTAGGGATTTCGTAACCAAGCCCTTTCCAATCTATTTTTCGAACGATGGCATTAATAACCTCTTCTTCATCGTCAACAAGCAGACATCTGTAACCCAAAATATCGCCTCCATACCCGTTTCTGTGACCATTATACAACTTCTTACCAAAAATAGCGCGGCCAAACAGTAGGCCGCGCCATGTTTAACAGTTAGAATATTACTTTTTCTTAGCTGCTATTCTTGCTGAGATGATATCAAATGCAACTGCAGCAAGAAGAACGAAGCCCTTGATAACCTTCTGATAGTTTGCATCAATACTCATAAGGCTCATTCCAAGATTGATAACACCGATGATAGTAGCACCGATAACTACGCCGAATACTGAACCTTTTCCACCATATGCAGATACACCACCAACAACGCAGGCTGAGATAGCATCCATCTCATAGTTAGTACCTATTGTTGAGTTAGCAGCCTGGAATCTTGCTACTACAGTATATGCACTGATTACAGTAAGAACTGCCATGTTGAGATATGCAAGGAAAAGTATCATTTTGGTATTGATACCTGAAAGTCTTGTAGCCTCTCTGTTACCACCAATTGTATAGAAGTAACGACCAATTGTTGTCTTCTCTGTGATGAATGCATAGATAAGAACTATTGCAAGAGCCCATACAAGAGCTGTAGGTATACCACCTGCATATGCAAGCTTATAAGCAAAGAGCATGATAGCTGCTCCGAATACTACGATCTTAGTGATCATTGCAGCAAGTGAATCATGTACATAACCCTTTTTGATCTTAACACTACGGCTTCTGATCAGAAGGAATGCTACAAGGATAACTGCAACTACACCAAATATCATACAAGGAATATTCATCTGCTTACCAGGTGTTTCAAAAAGCTTACCTGCGAATATGTTAAGGTAACCCTTTGGAATAGGAGCAATTGAACCTGTTGTACTGTTAGAAGAAAGGATTGATGTTGCAATTCCTCTAAATGCAAGATAACCAACCAGTGTTGCGATCCACGGCGGGATATTGACATAAGCTATAAGTGCTCCAAGTACACATCCATAAACGATACCGATAAGGAGCATTGCTAATATGGAGCCAAAAACATTGAACTCTTTAACTACCATCATTACGCCACCAACAGATCCAAGGAAACATATGAAGGATCCGCAGGAAAGATCGATATTACCACCTGTCAGCATACACATAAGCATACCGCATCCAAGGATGTAAACGTATGCATTCTGAATAATAAGTGCGCTGAAGTTAAGAGGTGAAAAGATTGCACCACTTGTAGTAACACAGAAGAAAAGGTATACGGCGACAAGAATCAGAAGTCTTGTATTTGATTTTAAAATTTTCTTAACGTTTTCCATTTATTGTCGTCCCCCTTACTGCTTCTCTCTCTTGGACAGGATATCGAACATAACTGCCAGAAGAAGAACTATACCTTTTACAACTTTCTGATAGTTTGAGTCAACACCCATGATACTCATACCCTGGTTGATAACACCAAGAAGAGCAGCACCAATGAATACTCCGGAAATCTTACCGGTTCCGCCATAAGCTGAAGCTCCACCGATGAAGCAGGCAGCGATGGCATCCATCTCATATCCCTGGCCATATGTAGGCTGAGCTGAAGCAGCTCTTGCTACTGTAAGGATACCTGCAAGACCTGCAAGGAATCCCATATTAGCATAGGCAATGAAGTAAACAAGCTTTGTATTAACACCAGAAAGTGCTGTAGCCTTCTCATTACCACCTACTGCATAGAGATAACGACCAATTGCTGTATTGTTAAGTACATAATTGTAGATAAGCATTACTGCAGCTATCCAGATAAGACCTGTTGGAATTCCCTTATATGTTGAAAGAATATAAGCAAATGTCATTATGATAATGCAGATAACAATTGCCTTAATAAGCTTTATCACAGGATTATCTGAAACAATATTGAATTTCTTCTCTTTAATGATTCCGGCAACAGTAGTTGCAAGATAGATAATAGCTACGATAGCACCTGCAACAAGACATGTTACATTGAGCTTAACGCTCTCGATCTTGAAAATATCAGGAACATAGCAGTCTGCACCGCCGCCAAATACGTTAAGGAATACCTTGTCGTTGATAGCTACTGCATATCCGTTAAGTACTACGTTAGCAAGACCTCTGAATGCGTACATTCCGGCAAGTGTTGCAATGAATGGTGGAACGCTTACCCATGCGATCCAGTAACCCTGGAACTGACCAATGATAAGGCTTATGATAAGCATTACAAATACTGCAAGCCATACATTGATTCCACTCTTAAGCATAAGTGCTCCTATACCACCTGCAAAGCAGACTACTGAACCTACTGCAAGGTCGATATTACCACCTGTCAGCATACACATCAGCATACCTGTTGCAAGAACGAATACATATGCGTTCTGTGAAATAAGGTTATTTATATTCTGTGCGTACAGAATCTTTCCACCTGTAGCGATGGAAAAGTAAATCACTACAACAATGAGCGCAAGGATCATTGCATATTTCTGGAAAAAGGAAGCTAAGCTGTTTGTTTTCATGCTGTTGCCTCCTTTCCTGACCTAAGGATTGCAGCCATTATATTCTCCTGTGTTGCCTCAGATGCCTTCATCTCTCCGACAATCTTGGCTTCGTTCATAATATAAATTCTGTCACTCATTCCAAGTACTTCAGGAAGCTCTGAAGAAATCATAATGACAGTCTTACCTTCTCTAACCATATCGTTGATGATGCAGTAGATCTCGTACTTAGCACCAACGTCGATACCTCTTGTAGGCTCATCAAGAATAAGAATATCAGGATTAGCAAAAAGCCACTTTGCAAGAAGAACCTTCTGCTGGTTACCACCTGATAAGTTACCTACATTCTGCTCAACTGATGGACACTTGGTCTTAAGCTTTTCCTTGTAATCAACAGCGATGTTATATTCCTTATCCTTATCGATTACAAGATTATTTGCAATACTATCAAGATTAGCAAGTGTTGTGTTAACCTTGATGGACTGGGAAAGAACAAGTCCGTTACCCTTTCTGTCCTCAGTAACATAAGCTATCTTGTGCTTGATGGCATCACTTGTACTCTTCTTCATATGTACTTCTTTGCCATCAATCTTAAGTGATCCTGATATATTTACTCCGTATGACTGTCCGAAGATACTCATGGCAAGCTCAGTTCTTCCTGCGCCCATAAGACCGTAAAGACCTACAACCTCGCCCTTTCTTGCGTACAGAGATACGTTATCAACAACTTTTCTTTCAGGATAAAGCGGGTGATGAACTGTCCAGTTATCAACTTCAAGTTCGATATCACCAACTGTAACATCAGGGCGCTTAGGGAAACGGTCTGTGATCTCACGACCAACCATGCCCTTGATGATACGGTCTTCAGAGATAGGCTCCTTCCCATGGTTACTGATTGTTTCAACTGTTCCACCATCTCTCAGGACCGTAATATTATCTGCTACATAAGAAACCTCATTGAGCTTGTGGGTGATGATGATCATAGTCATACCCTGCTTTTTGAATTCAAGCATAAGATCAAGAAGTGCCTTAGAATCTGTCTCATTTAATGAAGATGTAGGCTCGTCAAGAATAAGAAGCTTTGCATTCTTAGCAAGAGCCTTAGCAATTTCTACGAGCTGCTGTTTACCTGTACCAAGAGCCTTGACAGGTGTTCTTGAAGACTCTGAAAGACCTACCATCTTAAGATACTTATCTGCTTCGGAATATGTTTCATTCCAGTTAATTCTTTTTTTGCTACCTTTTTCGTTACCAAGATACATGTTCTCACCGATAGACATCTCCGGTACAAGAGCAAGCTCCTGGTGAATGATAACAATACCCTTTTTCTCTGAATCTTTGATCTTACCAAACTGGCAGACCTCACCTTTATAGATAATATCCCCTTCGTAGGAACCATATGGATAAATGCCACTAAGAACATTCATAAGAGTGGACTTACCAGCACCATTTTCGCCTACAAGAGCATGTATTTCGCCCTCTTCAACCTTGAAATTAACATTATCAAGCGCCTTGACTCCAGGGAAGGTCTTGGTTATGTTTTTCATTTCCAATATTGTCATAGCACTTTTTACTCTCCCTTTTTTACTACTGTTAAACGTGCCAACATAAATCGGAGTGAACGATCTCCACAGAAACCGCTCACTCCGAGGTAATTACTTAATTACTTAAGCTGATCCTCTGTGTAATATCCGGAATCAATAAGAAGCTCTTTGTAGTTAGAAGCATCTGCAAATACAGGCTCGCAGAGGTATGAAGGAACTTTGATCACACCGTTGTCATATGAATCTGTATCGTTTACATCAACTGTTTCCTTGTTAACGATCTGAGTAACCATCTTAACTACCTGAGCAGCAAGAGTACGTGTATCCTTGAATACTGACATTGACTGCTTGCCAGCGATCATGTTCTTTGTATTCTCAATATCGCAGTCCTGACCAGTGATGATAGGATATTCGCCATTGTAGTTAGCTGCAAGAGCGTTCTCTACACCAAGAGCTGTAGAGTCGTTAGAGCAAAGCCATGCATCAACATTTGTTCCATCTGCATAGTAAGATGAAAGAATGTTCTCTGCTCTTGACTGAGCTGTCTCTGTTGCCCAAACTGCTGTAGCTACATCTTCGAAATCCTTCTGACCAGACTTAACAACAAGCTTACCCTCATCGATGTAAGGCTTAAGGAGATCCATAGCGCCGTTGTAGAAGTAAAGAGCGTTGTTATCACCTGGGTCACCAGCTGTGATCTCAAGGTTGAATGGGCCATCAGCGTTATCAAGATCAAGCTGATCGATGATGTACTGACCCTGAACTGTTCCTACCATGTAGTTATCGAATGTAGCATAGTAAGAAACTGCATCTGAGTTCATAAGGAGACGGTCATAAGCGATAACAGGGATTCCTGCTGACTTAGCCATATCAAGAGCTTCACCAAGTGATGAACCTTCGATAGCAGCGATTACGAGAACGTCAACCTGATTGTTGATCATGTTCTCAACCTGAGAAAGCTGCTGCTGAACATCGTTAGAAGCATACTGAAGATCTACAGTATATCCTGCAGCTTCAAGCTGTTCCTGCATGTTAGCACCATCCTGGTTCCATCTCTGAAGATCCTTAGTAGGCATTGAAACACCAACCTTAACACCGCTAGCATCTGCAGTAGCACCGGCCTCTGTACCTGTGGTATTGTCTGTCTGCTCCTGCTTTTCTGTGTCAGAACTACCATTGTCTGTTCCACCGCCAGTTGTTCCACCTGAGCAACCAACAAGAAGTGCTGCAGCCATACCAAGGCTGAGTGCCTGTTTAAGTAACTG
Source organism: uncultured Butyrivibrio sp. (assembly GCA_947168935.1). Lineage (GTDB taxonomy): Bacteria > Bacillota > Clostridia > Lachnospirales > Lachnospiraceae > Butyrivibrio. The sequence continues at coordinate 34,944 of CAMVNV010000023.1, forward strand.
TTTCTTCATAATTTACCCTCCATTTCTTTACGCCGTTTTTGGTAATATTCGTGA
>CAMVNV010000024.1 GCA_947168935.1 uncultured Butyrivibrio sp.
TCTAAGCCAATTTACATCAAGGGCGCTGATGGTATCGATCCAAGCATTTTCTTTGATGATGACGGAAAGTGCTATTATATCGGAACTCATCCAAATCCTGAAGGAGAGAAGTACGGCGGTGATTATTACATCTATATAGGCGAGCTTGATACTGAGACTTTCCAGTTTGTAGGCGAAAAGGTCAACGTTTGGAACGGCTCAATGCGCAATATCATCTGGCCTGAGGGACCTCACCTTTATAAAAAGGATGATTACTACTACATCATGCACGCTGAGGGCGGTACAGGACCAAATCACTGCGAAGCAATCTGCAGAAGTAAATCTCTTTTCGGGCCTTATGAGAATAATATGAACAACCCTATCATCACTCACAGAGATATGGGTAGCCAGTATCCGATCCAGTATGTTGGACATGCTGATCTTGTTGAGACTCCTGAAGGCGAATGGTTCATGGTAATGCTTGGCGTAAGACGTACAGAGGGCTTTACTACTATCGGTAGAGAGACTTTCATCGCCAAGGTTATCTGGGAAGACGGATGGCCAGTTGTTAACCCTGGGGTAGCTAAGCTTACACAGACTGTTGAGACAGGTCTTGAAGAAGTTAAATGGGAAGATGATGTTAAGGCTAACAGAGATTACAAGTTCTCTTCCATGAAGGAGATAGGACCTGAGTTCCTTACTCTTAGAAATGAGCAGGAGGGAAGATATTCCCTTTCATCTGAAGGACTTGTAATGAAGGCTTCAAAGCTTCCTGTAACAGAAGTTTCCAATCCTTCATATCTTGGTATGAGAGTTCAGAACCATGCATTCAAGGCAAGCGCCTCAGTTTCTCACGAAGCAGGTGATAAAGATGTTACCAAGGGACTTGTAATGATGCAGAATGAAGGCTTCTCATTAAGAGTTGAAGCTGCGGGAGATACAGTATCTGCAATCCTTAGACAGGATGAAAAAGACAGCGTGATCGGATCTGCATCCCTTTCTGATAAGGAAAGCGGTCAGCCGGTAACATTTGTGATTGCAGCAGACGGACTTAAAGCACGACCTGGTGTGATTATTGGGGGAAAAGAAATACAGTTTGATGAAGTTGACATAAGGAGCCTTTCTACAGAGATAGCAGGAGGCTTTGTTGGATGCACTATCGGAATGTATGCTTCTGATAATAATGGCAAGGATCTTGAGAATTGCGCAGTGTTTACTAATTTTAAATACGAAGCATAAGATATGAGGTTTTAGTATGGATTTTAAGATTGATAACAAAAGCGGACTTTCTTTTTATTATTCTTCAAAGACTCTTCGCGGTGTCAGAAGAGTTATGGATAAAGTAGCTGAAGACGTTAACAAGGTTTTTGGTATCGCTCCTGATTTTTGTGAAACTGAAAACTTTACTGATGTAAATACTAATAATTCAAATGGTATATACGTTGGAACGTTGGGAGTATCTTCTGATCTTCCTCTTACAAGCGAAGAGATGGATACTTTATCAGGCAGAAAGGAAGCATATGCTTTCCTTCTTAAGGAAGTTCCCGGAAAAGATAAACCGGCACTTGTAATAGTAGGAAGCGATAAGAGAGGTACAATCTACGGTCTCTTCCATCTGTCAGAGCTTATTGGTGTATCACCCTGGGTCAACTTTGCAGATGTAAGACCTGCAAAAAAGACTGAAGTTGTTATTACAAAAGCAGATGAACTTATCTCAAGACAGCCTTCAGTTAAGTACAGAGGTCTTTTCATAAACGACGAGTGGCCGTCTTTTGGTAACTGGACTATGAAACATTACGGCGGATTCACTGCTGAAATGTATGACAACGTATTTGAGCTGATCCTCCGTCTTAAAGGTAACTATCTGTGGCCTGCAATGTGGACTTCCAATTTCTCACTTGATGGTCCTGGTCTTAAGAGTGCAGAACTTGCTGATGAATACGGAATCGTAATGAGTAACTCTCACCACGAGCCATGTTCAAGACACAGTGAGGAGTGGGACCTTGTAAGAGGCGAAGACAGTAAATATGGTAATGCCTGGAACTTTGACAAGAACAAAGAAGGTCTTACTAATTACTGGAGAGATGGTCTTAAGAGAAATGCTCCATTTGAGAACATCATCACTGTTGGTATGAGAGGCGAAAGAGATAGTGAGGTTCTTGGACGTGAGGCAACTCTTAAAGAGAACATTGATTATCTTAAGGAAGTAATACTTACTCAGAGAGATCTTATCAAAGAAGTATATGGCGAAAATGCGGATGAGATTCCAATGATGCTCGCTATATATAAGGAAGTAGAGAAGTACTACTTTGGTGATGAAACTACTGAAGGTCTTAGAAGCTGGGATGGTCTTGACGGCATAACACTTATGCTTTGCGAAGACAACCAGGGCAATATGAGAAGACTTCCTGAAGACGGCGAAGTTCATAACGGCGGTTTCGGAATGTATTATCACTTTGATTATCATGGCGATCCTGTTTCATACGAATGGGTTAACAGTACATATATACCAAAAGTATGTGAGCAGATGAGTGAAGCTTATGATAAGGGTGTCAGAGATATCTGGATCGTTAATGTTGGTGATCTTAAGCCTCAGGAATTCCCGCTTTCATATTTCTTCGAACTTGCTTATGACTATGAGAAGTGGAGCGTTCATTCTGAAAAGCCTTACATCAGATTCCTTGACTACTGGACCAAGCAGCAGTTTGGCGGATACCTTCCGGAAAAGGAGCTTGCAAGGATCGAGACACTTCTTGATGAATATACATACCTTAGCAGCATAAGAAAGCCTGAATGTCTGTATCCCGGAACACTTCACAACTTCAACTATGGTGAGGCGGACCGTATCTATAAGAAGGCTAAAGAGATCAGACAAAGCTGCGATGAACTTGAAATGTATATCCTTGCTAACAGACTTAAAGTGATAGATTCAGCATTATTTGAGCTTGTTACTTTCCCTGCAAAGGTTATCGCAAATCACTATGAAATGAATATAGCAGCAGAGAAGAACAGAGTTTGTGCTAAACAGGGAAAAGTTACAGCAAACTTCTATGCAGAAGAAGTTGAGAAGTGCTACAGAATTGAGAAAAATCTCATCAGTACATATCACTCAATTGAGAGCGGCAAGTGGGACGGAATGATGCTGTCTCAGCACACAGGCTTCAGATACTGGAATGAAGAAGAGAATATGTATCCTTCAAGATCATATATCTGGCCTGCTGAAAAGCACAGAATGATAGTTTCAGTTCCTCTTACCGGTGCATATTCTATGGGAGGAGACTGGACCAGAAAGCCTCTCTTCTTATATGAATACTTAAAACCTGAAGTAAGTAAGCAGTCATTCCTTATTGAAAACGGCGGCAACACACCTGTTGAATATAAGATCGAAACTGCTGATGAATGGATAAGCGTTGAGGAAACAGAAGGTAAGATTCCTGTCTTTGAGCAGATTGACGAAAAGATCAGCGAAAAAGAGATCACTGTCACTATTGATAGAGATAAGCTGTCAAAGCTTATCGAAGCTAAAGCTTCTAATAAAGAAGGAAGCGATGATCTGAAGCTTATCCGTAAAGGAAATACTGATTATGTATCAGGAAGCCTTTTGGTATCATCCGGCAACAAGAAAGTAACAGTTGTAGTTCTTGCAGCTTGCTATGCAGATGAAGATGTTAAGCTCAGCCACATGGTTCCTGTTGTTCCTGATGAATGGGTAAGATTCATAAATCCTCAGGACTTCCCGACAGCATTCGTTGAAGTTAGAGAATCTGCTAATACAGGAGATTCAATAGGTCTTGCGATTGAAGCTGATGAATATGACAAGTTAAATGATGACAAGGACAGAGATCTTAAAGTAATAAGCCCTCTTGGCAAGTATAGATGCGGCGTTAAGGCTCTTGGCAAGGGCGACGGATCAAGGCCAGATGCTTCTTATCTTCTTAGCTTTGTTGAAGAAGGCGATTATGAACTTACCTTTATCATTGCTCCTTCAAATCCTATTACCAAGGACAATACTTTAAGACTTGGTATTACCTGGGAAGGCGAGAGACAGGAACTTAATCTTATAGGAAAAGAGTTCGTTGGAGGAGATAATTCCAACTACCTTTGGTCAAAAGATATATTCGCCGGTGAACACAGAGCAAGTGTTACAGTTCCATGTAAGGTTGGAACAGGCAGGCTGGATGTTGATTTTATTGATGAAGGAATTGTTCTTGAAAGAATCCTTGTAAAGAATGCAAAGAGCAAATGGCACAAAGGATTTTTGGGTCCAAAAGCCATAATTGCAAAATAACTTGTCACTTTGACGAAGGTAATGCGGCTTACCTTGGGCACTATTGTGAAGGATGGCAAATCATAGCAATGTGTGAAAAGGTAGTCGCAATATATAGGAAGTTTGAGTAACTGCCTGAAAGTATAATTTATTTATGAAATCTAATGCAGGAGATAGGTATATGAAAAGTTGGAAGAAAGGCCTGGCAATCGGGGCTGTAGCGGTTCTGGCAATAATAGGCATCGCTGCATTGTTTCTGACAAAAAGGGTCGAAAGCTTTAGGGACAAGTACGAAGGAATGGACCTCACTCAAGAGGTTGAAGGTATGGAGCGAACAGGCGGCTATACCGGATACCTGTTAGAGCATGAAGGTGCTAAGAATTCCGATCAGGACATTGATATTGATCTTTCTTCATATGAAGCAGAAGGCGATGTCAAGTTCGAGGCTAGCTATGAAGGTGAGAGCAATGTTCTTTATACAGAACTTAATTCAAAAGTTACCTTCAAAGTAAATGCTCCGGAAGAAGGATTTTACAATCTTTACCTTGAGTACTATCTCCCAGAGTCAAGAGGTGTTGCTGCTGAAAGAGCAGTATACATTAACGGAGAACTTCCGTTTGATGATGCCATCAACATTTCTTTTTCAAGAGTATGGGTTGATGGTGGCGACAAGAGAATTGATAACCAGGGCAATGAGATAAGACCTAAGCAGGTTGAAGAGTATTGCTGGCAGAGTGCTTATTTTAGAGATAAGCTTGGTTACATCTCAGAGCCATATAAGTTCTTCCTTAATAAAGGGGAGAACGAAGTAACAATTGAAGCAGTTAATGAGCCGATGGCGATCAAGAGCCTTGCGTTCACAAGTGTATTCGAACTTGCAACATACGAAGAGTATACAGCTGCTAATTCTGGCAACAGTGCAGGCCAGACTGAAGGATACACACAGATAGTTCAGGGTGAGCAGTCATCCAGAAGATCAGAATCATCACTTTATGCTAAGTATGACAGATCTTCACCTTCTACTCAGCCAATGTCACTCAAGCATACAGTACTTAACTATGTTGGTGGTGAAGCTTGGAGTACAAACGGACAGTGGATCGAATGGGAAGTAACAGTTGAAGAAGATGGCTTCTATAATCTCACTGTTAAAGGTAGACAGAACTATTCAAGAGGTAATGTATCAAACAGAACTCTCTATATTGATGGAGAGATTCCTTTCAAAGAAGTAGAAGAGATTTCTTTCCCTTATACAAATAACTGGGATCTGATCACTCTTTCAGATGAAAATGGTACTCCTTATAACTTCTATCTTACAAAGGGAACACACACAATAAGACTTGAAGCTTCTCTTGGAGAGCTTGGTTCTATTCTTGAAGAGATTGAGGATTCAACATACAGACTGAATCAGATCTATCGTAAGATTCTCGTTTATACAGGTGCAACACCTGATCAGTACAGAGACTATCATATTGAGACAACATATCCTGAAGTTATGAAGGCTATGGATCTTGAGTCCAAGAGACTTTATAAGATAGTCGATGACATGGTTGACTATTCAGGTCAGAAAGCTGACTCAATTGCAACAGCTCAGACTCTTGCCCAGCAGCTTGAAAGATTCTGCGAAAAACCTAACAAGATAACAACTGAGTTTACAACATTCAAAGATAATATCACATCACTTGGTACATCTACACTTAACCTTAGTATGACAAAGCTTGATATTGACTATATTGAGGTTACAGCTGCTGGTACTGCACCAGAAAAGGATTCAGAAAGTGCTCTTGACCGAATCGGACATGAGATCAAGTCTTTCGTGATTTCATTCTTCGTTGATTACAACGCAGTAGGTGATGTATACGGCGATGATGAAGATGTAGTTAAGGTATGGGTATTAACAGGTAGAGATCAGGGTACAATCCTTAAGTCACTTATCGACGAAGAGTTTACTCCTGATACTGGAATCAAAGTTAACGTAGAAATAGTTGATGCAGGAGCACTTCAGAGTGCGGTAATTGCAGGTAGAGGACCTAATGTAGTTCTTTCAATCGGTGCTGATCAGCCTGTAAACTATGCGCTCCGTGGAGCAGCAGAAGATATTACTCAGTTTGCTGATTATCAGGAAGTTCTTGCTAACTATTCAGAAAGCTCATATGAACAGATAAGCCTTGATGGACACATTTACGGTATTCCTGAGACACAGACTTTCAACGTTATGTTCTATAGAAAAGACGTTATGGAAGAACTTGGCCTTAAGGTTCCTGATACATGGGATGAGCTTATAGCTGAGATGCCTACTATTCAGGGTAAAAACCTTTCAGTTGGTATACCTAGTGCAGCAGGTTCATCTTCATCAGCACAGGCTACAACATCTATCATGTCAGCAAATGCTGACCTTACAATGTACTTCTCACTCCTTTTCCAGTACGGAGGAGATGTTTATAACGAAGCAGGCAACAAGACAACAGTTGATACTGAGGCAGGAATCAAAGCGTTTGAAGATTATGTAAGGTATTTCAATGATTATGGTATACCTACAGTTTATGATTTTGTTTCAAGATTCCGTTCAGGTGAGATGCCAATTGGTATAGCACCATACTCAACATACAACACTCTGATGGTATCTGCTCCTGAAATCAGAGGTCTTTGGGACTTTACACTTATTCCTGGAACAGTACGTCAGAATGAAGATGGTACTACTTATATTGATCGTTCAGATTTCATATCTGGTGCAGCAACTATGATGATCAAGACAGAAGATGAGCAGCTTCGTCAGAAGTCTTGGGAGTTCATGAAGTGGTGGGCATCACCTGATACTCAGGTATCATTTGGACGTGAGATTGAAGCCCTTCTCGGAGCATCAGCTAGATATGCAACTGCTAACAGAGAGGCATTCTCAAATCTTTCCTGGAGTGCAGATGATATTGAAGTTCTGAATGCACAGTGGGATCAGACAAGAGGTATCAGAGAAGTTCCTGGTGGATATTACACAGGTAGACATATCTCTAACGCAATACGTAAGGTATTTAACGAAAAGGTAGATTCACGAGAAACCATAATCGACTACTCCATCAAGATTGATGATGAGTTGACCAAGAAGAGAAAAGAATTTGGTCTGCCGGTTTATGGGGAATGAGAGAAGACGGTATGAGAGAGTTTTTCAGTAAGTATTTTAAGCTGAGGAAGCGTGAAGCCGCAATCATGGTCAAGAAGGCCAAGGTTTCAAAAATGTGCTACGCATTCCTTGCACCATATGCAATTCTTTTCGCAATGTTTTTTGTCTATCCGGTTGTTGCTTCAATATATTATAGCTTTACTTATTATAATATCTTGCAGCCACCAAGGTTTTTGGGATTGCAGAACTATGTTTCATTGATACTTGAGGATGATGTATTCCTTACCAGTGTCAAGAACACGCTTATGATAGCGGTTATAACAGGACCTCTTGGTTATATCATGTCATTCCTTTTTGCATGGCTGATAAATGAGCTTCCAAGATGGGTCAGATCAATTGCTGTTATAGTATTCTATGCACCTTCAATCGCAGGTAACTGTTATGTTATCTTCTCTGTATTCTTCAGAGGAGATGCATACGGATATGTAAACGCAGCACTTCAGAATCTTGGAATAATTGATACACCTATTCTTTGGTTCATGAATCCACAGTACATGTTGCCGGTATGTATGCTGGTTATCCTGTGGATGAGTTTGGGAACAGGCTTCCTTTCCTTCGTAGCAGGTCTTCAGGGTGTTGATAAATCACAGTTTGAAGCAGGTTACATGGATGGTGTAAAGAACAGATGGCAGGAACTTTGGTACATCACACTTCCTAACATGAAGCCAATGCTTATGTTCGGTGCTGTTATGAGTATCACACAGGCATTCGGTGTTGCTGATGTAACAATTGCTCTTTGCGGTAACCCAAGTACTGACTATGCAGCCAGCACAATCGTTACTCACCTTATTGACTACGGTTCACAGAGATTTGAAATGGGTTATGCATGTGCAATAGCAACAATTCTGTTCCTTATGATGATCCTTTGTAACAAGTTAATTCAAAATCTGTTGAGAAGAGTTGGTACGTAAAATGAAGAAAAAGGAAAAAGTCGTAAAAGAAAAAGAATATCGTAAGCCGTTAGTGAAAAGAAGGAAGCCTAACCGTTCCATTATCGGCGATATACTCTTATATCTGTTCTTATTATTTGTAGCAATAGTAATGGCTTTCCCTATTATATATGCGGTCAGCAGTGCTCTTAAGCCTCTTGATGAACTTTTCAAGTTCCCGCCGCGTATATTCCCACAGAATCCGACATTTGATAACTTCTCGGATCTGTTCGTAACAATGGGTAAGAGCTGGGTTACATTTTCAAGATACCTGTTTAATACTGTATGGATTACATTTGCAGGTACCTTTGGACACCTGGTCATAGCATCTATGGCAGCGTTTGTACTTGCCAAGTATGATTTCCCGGGTGGACAGACATTCTTTAAAGTTATAACAGTTGCGATGATGTTCACAGGTTATGTTACACAGATTCCTAACTACCTGATATTGAACAGGCTCGGATGGATTGATACATATTGGGCAATCATAATTCCTGCGTTCGCATCACCTATGGGACTCTTCCTTATGAAGCAGTTCATGGAAGGACTTCCAACTTCACTTATAGAAGCTGCTAAGATCGATGGAGCTAATGAGTGGAGAGTATTCTGGACAATTGTAATGCCTAATGTTAAGCCTGCATGGATGACTCTTATCATCTTCTCAGTTCAGGGATTATGGAATAACAGAGCATCAACATACATCTACTCAGAAGAGCGTAAGACACTTGTTTATGCACTTCAGCAGATTCAGGCAGGTGGTATTGCAAGAACAGGTCAGGGTGCAGCGGTTCTCGTTGTTGTAATGATTGTACCTATCGTTATATTCGTTCTTTCAGAAAGCCAGATTCTTGAAACAATGGCTAGTTCTGGTTTGAAGGATTAAGGAGGGGACATGAAAAAAGCGACAATAAAGAGAATCCTTGCGGGTGCATGTGCATTAGCGGTAGCAGTACTTTTACCGCTTACCACATCTGCAGCCGAAAGAAGTTACTCATATATTTATGATTACTGGGGAGATGTACAGGATGCACCTAATGCATATACTTGCAGTAAAGTATTTACATCATCCGAGCTTGGACTTGATGTAAAGCTTAAATCTCCACAGGGACTTACAGTTGTAGGTAATAAGATCTATATCTGTGATACAGGTAATAACAGAATAATAGAGCTTAACAGACCTACTCCTCAGGTACTTGAGGTTGAAAGGATCATCGATTCTTTCAAGGGTGCAGATAACAATACATTTGCATCACCCTCAGACATTCAGGTATCAGAAGATGGCAATTTCTTCATCGCTGATACAGGTAATGCAAGAATCTTAAAGCTTGATAAAGATCTTAACTACATAATGGAATTCACAAAGCCCAATGACAATACACTTGATCCGGCGCTTGTATTCCAGCCTACTAAGATCTCTGTTGACTCAGCTGAACGTGTATACTGTGTAGCATCCGGTATTAACAAAGGTCTTGTTAAATACGAAGATGACGGAACATTCGCAGGTTTCGTAGGTGCAACACCGGTTACATACAACTGGACAGATTATATCTGGAAGAAGTTTGCAACACAGGAGCAGAGAGCTCTCATGCAGAACTTCGTTCCAACACAGTACGATAACCTCTATATGGATCATGAAGGATTCATATATGCAGTTACTGGTTCAGGCGATTCGCTTGATATCAAGAATGGTAGCGTTGATGTAGTAAGAAAACTGAATCTTATGGGTAGCGACATCCTTGTAAGAAACGGTGAATGGCCTATCATTGGTGATCTGTATATGGGTAACGGCGGCGGATATGAAGGCGCATCCTATTTTACAGATGTTACATGCTTTGATAATGACATCTATGTATGTCTTGATAAGAACAGAGGAAGACTCTTTGCTTATGATGATCAGGGTAACATGGTAATCGCATTTGGTGGTAACGGTAACATGGATGGTTACTTCAGAAGACCAGTAGCTATTGACCATATGGACTACGATCTGTTCGTTCTCGATGAACTTGATTGTGCTATTACTCTTTTCACAACAACAGAGTTTGGTCAGCAGATCTACGAAGCTATCGATCAGTTCGATAAAGGCTTCTATGAAGAATCTGAACAGTCCTGGCGTCAGGTTATGGCCCTTGATGGTAACTATGATCTTGCTTATATAGGAATTGGTAGAGCACTCCTTCGTCAGAAAGATTATAAGGGAGCTATGGAATACTTCGAACTCAAGTATGACGCTGAAAACTATTCCAAGGCCTATAAACAGTATAGAAAGCAATGGGTAGAAGAACATATTGTTCAGATTGTAATTGTTATTCTGGCTATATTCCTCATTCCACTTAGCATCGATAAATACAAGAAGATCAAGTGGGAAATAGAAAAGGCTGAATTAGATGAATTGAAACGTAACGGAGGATGATATGCTTCAAGTTGTTTTACAAAAGGAAAAAAGGAATAAATACCTGGATTCGTTAAAGTTTGCCTTGTATTGCATGTCTCATCCTCTTGATGGTTTCTGGGATCTGACTCATGAAAAACGAGGAACAATGGCTGCGGCCAATACGATTCTTATTGCGACAGTATTGATTCGTGTTTTGAAGCTTAGATATACAAGCTTCGTAATAGAGACGGTTTACTGGGAAGACTTAAATATTTTCTTATACATTGCAAGTATTCTTTTTCCTCTTGCATTGTGGGTAATAGGAAACTGGGGACTTACAACTCTCTTTGATGGTAAAGGAAGACTTGGTCAGGTTTACATGGCAACATGTTACGGTCTTACTCCTTATCCACTTATCCAGCTTCCGCTGATGATATTCAGTAATTATGTAACTGTTGATGAACGTGAGTTCTATTCAGTACTTAGTGGAATCTCTCTCGTATTTGCTGCATTACTTATAGTAACAGCCATGGGACAGATACATGAGTTTTCATTTGGTAAAAATATCCTGTTCACAATATTCACACTTTTTGCGATGCTGGTAATGATTTTTATCCTGATGATTTTCTTCAGTATGATTTCACAGGGCGTAGCTTACTTTATCTCTTTGGGTAAAGAATTTCTATTTAGGTTGTAATGGGAGCAAATATGAAAAAAGAATTGACAGAAAGACAGGTCGAGAGACGAAACGCCATAAAAGAAACTCTCAAGAGTATGATTGCTCCTGTAATATTCCTGGCAATAATCGGAGCGATTATATTTGCGGTAGTTACTTATCAGAATGCGGAAGTCCCACCTGAGATTATCGAACCAAATGCATATAATGATGAGATCGAAGGTCCTGTAGTACTTGAAAATGATTCATTAAAGTTTACTATGGATCCCGAAACTACTCAGTTTGAACTGCTTGTAAAGTCAAGTGGAAAAACATGGAAGTCTTGTCCAGAAGGAAGTGAAGATGATCCCATCGCACTTACTGAGGAAAAGGGTAAACTTCAGTCAACACTGGTTATGTCATATAACACAGAGGCTGGTCTTGAGACTACATACGATTCATATAACTATTCAGTAAAGAATAAGATTTATGAAGTAATTCCCGGTGAAGATCAGATCGAAGTTAAATATTCTCTTGGTCAGGTTGAGAAGGAATATGTAATTCCTCCTGTATGTACTGCAGAGGATTTCGAAAAGTGGACAGGAGCAATGTCCAAAGAAGGTCTTAATATCGTCGGTGAGTATTACAAAAAGTATGATATTAATAATCTTGGTAAAAAGGATAATAAAGACGAACTTCTTGCAAATTACCCTATTATCGAGTCAACTGTAATTTATGTACTTCGTCCTTCTACAAAGGAAAACGTTAAAAAAGCAATTCAGTCTTACTTTGAAGAAGCAGGATATACATATGAGCAGTATCTTGCAGATAAAGAACTTGATCTTTCTGAATCTGTATCAGATAAGCCTATCTTCAATGTAAATGTTATTTACAGACTTGAAGGTGATGAGCTTGTTGTAGAAGTACCACTTCAGGAGCTTGAGTATAAGTCAGAGTATCCAATCTATACTCTTACAGTACTTCCATTCTTCGGAGCAGGTGGTAAAGAGGATCAGGGATTCATGATGGTTCCTGAAGGCGGCGGAGCAATCATCAACTTCAACAATGGAAAGACAACACAGAACAGCTATTACGCTAACGTTTATGGATGGGATATGTGCCTTTCACGTAAAGCACTCGTTCATAACACAAGAGCAACATTTGGCGTATTTGGTGTATCACAGGGCGATGATTCCTTTATCTGTGTACTTGAAGACGGTAAGTCATATGCTTCAGTTCAGGCTGATATATCTGGTAAGAACAACAGCTATAACTATGTAAATGCTGTATACAGTATCTGCCAGAGAGAGCAGTATGAAGTAGCTGATATCGCTAACTCAGAGATTTATAAGTACGTTCAGGATCTTCCTGATGAAGTGCTTACACAGAGATATAAATTCGTAGATTCAGGCAGCTATGTTGATATGGCTAAGGGATATGGATCATATCTCCAGAACAAGTATGGCGATTACATGTCTCTTAACTCAGATACAGAAGCTCCTGTAGAAGTTGAGATCCTTGGAGCAGTAGATAAGGTTAAGCAGATCGTTGGTGTTCCGGTATCAAGACCACTTCCTCTTACAACATTTGAAGAGGCACAGGGAATAATTGCAGACTTAAATGGTCAGGGCTTTAATAACATGTCAGTTAAGATGACAGGTTGGTGCAATGGCGGTGTAAGTCAGAAAATCCTTAAGGATGTTGATCTTGTAAGCGGCCTTGGCGGCAAAAAAGGTCTTACATCACTTACAGATTATGCAGCTTCTCAGAATGTAAATATTTACTTCAACGGTGTTACACAGTACGAATACAATTCAACAATTTTTGATGGATTCTTCTCTTATACAGATGCAGCTAAGTTCATTACAAAAGAAAGAGCAGAGCTTTATCAGTACAGTGCAGTAACATATGCTCAGAGAGAGGGCGCAGATACATATTATCTTCTTCATACAGACCTTGCAGGAGAGTGCGCTGACAACCTTGTAAACTATGCATCATCATTTGGAGCAGGCGTTTCATTTGAGGATGATGGTAAAGACCTTTCTGCTGACTACTATGTTAACAAGCCATATTCAAGAGAGGCAGTACTTAACCTCCAGACAGAGAGATTCAAGGCTATCAATGATGCAGGCCAGAACCTGATGGTAAATATGGGTAATGACTACGCAGTTCCATATGCAAGTATGGTTACAAGCATGGATCTTCGTGGTAATGACTATACAATTCTTGATGAGTGTATTCCATTCTATCAGCTTGCTATACACGGTTATGTAAACTATACAGGCTATCCGCTTAATATTTGCGGTGATGATGTACAGCAGCTTTTATACAGTGCTGAATATGGCGCAGGCCTTTCTTTCACAGTTATGAAAGAATCTTCATTTGCACTGCAGAAGACATTATATACAGAGTACTATGGATCTGATTATGATGCTTGGCGCGACAGAATGGTAGAGTATTACACAAGATACAATACAGAACTTGGACATGTATTTAATCAGGAAATGGTAGATCATCAGAACATTACAGGTACACTTTCTGTTACAACTTATGCAGATGGTACCAAAGTATATGTTAACTATGATTTTGAAGATACAACAGCAGATGGTCAGACTATTCCTGCCAGAGATTATCTGGTAGTAAGATCATGAGCGGAAAGGATTTGATGATGAAGAAGCAAAAGAATAAACTGGCAGGTCTTCAAAAGAGAAAAGCCATTGCCGGATATTGTTTTATATCGCCATTTATTATTGGATTCCTTGCCTTTATGGTCAAGCCTCTGTTTCAGTCACTTCACATGAGCTTTTCAGAAGTAAGTCTTGGATCCGGTAACTTCTCACTTGCTTTAAACGGAATAGAAAACTTTAAGTATGCATTTAGAGTTGATCCGGAATATACAAGACTTCTTGTAGAAGAGCTTGGAAGAATGGTTGTTTATTCACTGGCGATTATAGTATTTTCCTTTTTTGTAGCACTTATTCTTAATCAGAAGTTCAAAGGAAGAGCACTTGTTCGTGCGATATTCTTCCTTCCGGTTATTCTTTCATCCGGTGTTATTCTCGGACTTGAAACTAATAACCAGCTTATGGCTACACTTGCAGCACAGATCGAAGATTCAACAGGCGGTGTAAGTATCACAGCTGCACTTGAGGAAATACTTAGAACATCAGGTGTTGGTGTTAGAGCTTTTGAGAAGGTCTTCGAAGTAATTGATAATATCTATGATGTAGCAATTGCATCAGGTATCCAGATCATTATTTTCCTTTCAGGCCTTCAGACAATATCAAGCAGTATGTATGAAGCTGCTGATATCGAAGGATGTACAAAGTGGGAGAGTCTTTGGAAGATCACTTTCCCTATGATAAGCTCCATGTTCCTTGTTAACTGGATTTATACAGTAGTTGACTTCTGCATGAGATCAGATAACGCAGTAATCGAGAAGATTCAGTCTGTTATGATCGATCAGATGCAGTACGGAAGAGCTTCAGCGATGTCATGGGTATATTTCGTGGTTATCCTGGCATTTATAGGAATCTCATCATACCTGATCTCCAAGGAGGTTTACTACTATGACTAAAGCAAAGAATATCGATAAGCTTGGTTTCTGGGAGAGAAACAAGCGTTCCGGTGGATATCTTTTAAGAAAAAAAATTATAGAGATAGGTGTGAGCGTTTGCAGATTTATACTTCTGTTTGGAATGTGCTTCCTGATCCTTCAGCCTATTCTGAACAAGATATCAGTAAGCTTTATGACAGAGCAGGATCTGTACAACCCAATTGTTACAAATATTCCTGAGCACTTTACAACAGCTAACTACAAGATGGCCTCAGACGTTATGTCTTATCCTACAGCACTTGTGAATTCAATTATTATCTCACTTACTATCGCTGTCTTACAGATTGCTGTATGTACACTTGTTGGATATGGTTTTGCAAGATTCAAGTTCCCGCTTAAGAAAATGTGGTTTGCTTGTGTAATACTTGTAATCCTTATTCCTCCGCAGACAATTGTCAGCTCACTTTATCTGCACTTCAGATTCTTTGATATTCTTGGAATCCTTAACCTTATTACAGGTCAGACAATTAACCTTCGTGGTTCCAAGCTTCCATACTATCTGATGAGTGCAACCTGTATGGGACTTAAGAATGGTCTTTACATCTACATGATCAGACAGTTCTTTAGAAACATACCTGAAGATATGGAAGAGGCTGCATACGTTGATGGATGCGGAATGCTTAGAACATTTTTAAGAATCATGCTTCCACAGAGTAAGCCAATCCTTTCATCCTGTTTCCTGTTTGCATTTGTATGGCAGTGGACAGACGGATTCTACTCCAAGATGTTCCTTGGTACAACACCACTTGTAAGTACATCACTTGCAAGAATCGTTGATTCACTTGGTGCTTACATCCAGAGAATTTCCGGAATTAAGACAACTATTTCTGTTGCTTATTCCAACTGTATCTTATCAACAGGTACACTTATGATCATCTTACCTCTTATTATTATTTACCTCTTCGCACAGAGAGCATTTGTTGAAAGTATCAGTGCAACAGGTATTAAGATGTAATATTATAGTTACTGAAACTATTGAAATAATAGTTTCAGTAACAAAAAAAGTATTATGTGAATCTCAAAAAACTTTTTGGGTAACTATTAATAACATAATTTCTTTAAAACTGTAACAGTGACGAAATTATTACCTAAGAATCGTTCAATATGTTCATAGTTTTTGTGCGAAATGTTTGGTAATATGAGTAGGGGGTTAGTTTTCTGGCTCATTCGTAATTAGATCTATAATGAACAAGTCAGTATACTAGTTCTAAATAAATTCCACATTTTGATAATTGAATAAGATAGTCTTTATAAGATGTATGGATCAAATCTGAAGTTTGAAATTAGGGTTGACTGTCAGGTTTGTATTGAGAAGGCGAAGATGCCCACTAATTAGTGGTTATCGATATTAAATTTTTTCTTATGAAGGAGGAAAAATATGAAAAAGCAGTTAGCAAACAAAGCAATTGCAGTAGCTACAATTACAGCTATGTCAGCAGGAGTTGTTGCTTGTGGCGGATCAAACGATGCAGGTAATGACGCAAGCACAACAGCAGGTGGAGACAGCACACAGGCTACAGATACAGCTAATAATGATGCTACAGAAGCTCCAGCTGAGGACGAGGGTCCACAGATCATCACAGATGAGAATGGTAATCCTATCGACCTTGGTGGTATGGAAATCGTTGTACGTGACTGGTGGTCACCTGAAGAGCCAGCTGAGCCTTCAAACGACTATGAGGAATCACTTGACGAGTATCGTGAGTGGATCCAGGAGACATACAACTTCAAGATTAAGCAGGTTGCTATTTCTGACTGGGGAACAACACCACAGGATTTCGTAGACTACGTTACAACAGGTGGCGACGATGTTAACTATGTATTCATCCTCAGAGGTGATGCAGCTATCGTTTCTGCTATGAGCAACGGTCTTATGTATGATCTTTCTACACTTGACTGCCTTGATTTCACAAAGGATAAGTACACACTTAACCTTATTCACGAGCAGTATGCTAAGGGTGATTCGATCTATGCTATGTCAGCAGGTCTTGCTGAGCCTCGTACAGGTGTTTACTTCAACAAGAGACTCCTTACAGAAGCTGGTATCGATCCTGAAAGCATTTATGACATGCAGGCAGATGGCACATGGACATGGGATAAGTTCGAGGAAATGATGGCTAAGTGTCAGAGAGATACAGATAACGATGGTATCGATGATGTTTACGGTCTTACACTTAACGAAGGTGTTATGACAACAGAAGCTGTATTCTCAAATGGCGGTTCATACGTTTCTAAGGATGCTGATGGTAACTATGTATACAACCTTGAAGCTCCTGAAACACAGGAAGCTCTTGAGTGGTGCGTAGATATGTACAACAAGTTCGATAACCACGATCCTGAAGGCGCTGAGTGGGATTACTACAAAGAAGAGTTCGTTCAGGGACACGCAGCTTTCATGGTAGAAGATGAGTACGCTGGCGGACCTAGCGCATTCCTTGCAGATATGGAAGACGAAGTTGGTTTCGTAATGTTCCCTAAGGGACCTCAGATGGATCACTACATCAACGTTTGGAGCAACAACCCAGCTGCAATTCCTGGATGCTATGATGCAGACAGAGCTTGGAAGATCGCATTTGCTTATGATCTTTACACAGAAGCACCTGCTGGATACGAAGATTACAACGGATTCCTTTCAACAGCTCGTCAGGGTGTATTTGATGAAAGAGCAATCACAGAGACAATCACAATGATGTCTGAGCAGGAATATGGTACAGTTGCATACCACGACATGATCCCTAACCTTTCACTTGGTCAGGATCTTGTATGGAGCATCGGACCTAACGCTGACGTAGCAGCTCTTACAGAAGCAATTGCTGATACATGGAAGGCTTATATCGACGAAGCTAACAAATAATTAGACTTTTTATATAACTAATATATAAATAGTATAATTGTGTAATTTAAGAGGCGGTGCTATTGCATCGCCTCTTTTTTAAAAAATTTTTATGATCAATGGTGATAGGAAGGGTATTTAAGATATAATGGTTGAGGAGTCATAAAATGATTGATGCTCACTTGGTTTTTAAATTTTGATATCATCATGATTGATCATGGAGTTTTATTACATTTGGTAGTATGACTCCTGGCCCGGTAAAAAGCGGACCAGAAGGAGAAGCAATGAAGAAAAAGGTATTAAGTTTGGTTTTGGCAACTATGCTTGTGGGATGTGCAGCTGATAATAATGTTCAGAATAGTGCTCAGAATGATACTCAGAGTAATGCTCAGAATAGTACTCAGAATAGTACGGATACAGCTGTGACAGATCAAGGTTCATCACAAGATAGTACGGTAGAAACTACCGAGGAGGAAGATGAGATGGCAACTGAGATTACAGTTCCTGAAATAAACATTACGGGGAAAGATATTCCTGACAACGAGAGTCTTTCCTTCGTACGTGATATGAAGCTTGGATATAATATTGGTAATACATTTGATGCATATAAAGACAGCGGAGTTAGTGATGATCTTACAATAGAAACAGCCTGGGGTAACGATAAGGTCACTGAGGAATACATCAAAGCCATTCATGAGATTGGCTTTAATACTGTAAGAATCCCTGTCAGCTGGCACAATCACGTTGATGAAAATTATAATATAAATGAAGCATGGCTTGACCGTGTACAGGAAGTAGTTGACTATGCGGTTAGCGAAGACATGTATGTTATCATCAACATTCATCATGACAATCATCTTGAAGCAAATGCTTTCTATCCTGACGAAGCTCATAAGGAGCAGTCACTTAAGTATGTTGAGAGCATTTGGACACAGGTTGCAGATAGATTTAAGGATTATGACAACAAGCTTATATTTGAAGGACTCAATGAGCCCAGACTTGTAGGTCATAATAATGAGTGGTGGATCGATCCAAACAGCGAAGATTGTAAAGAATCTATTGCTGTTATAAATGAGCTTAACCAGAAGTTTGTAGACGTTGTAAGAGCATCAGGCTCAGGTAATGCAGACAGGTATCTTATGTGCCCTGGATACTGTGCAAGTCCTGACGGAGTTTTAAATGACGGATTTGTAATTCCAAGTGACAGTGCAGATAATAAGATAATCCTTTCTGTACATGCTTATACACCATACACCTTTGCGCTTGAAAGCCCCGGAATTGAAAACTTTGATGCATCCATGTCATCCAGCACCAAGGATATTGACTATTTCATGGATAAAATATATACAAAGTATATAAGCCAGGGTATTCCTGTTGTAATAGGCGAGTGCGGTTGCGTTGACAAGAATGGCAATCTTCAGGACAGAGTTGACTGGGCTGCTTATTATACAGCTAAGGCAAGATCCTGCGGAATGACAATTCTGTGGTGGGATAATGGAGCATTTACCGGAAACGGTGAGCTGTTTGGACTTATTCGCCGTGAGGATGGAACTGTAGAGTATCCGGATATCATGGGTGCAATGCTTAAGTACTGTGAATGATCTTGAATAACACAGTATATATCAACTTTCTGATTTTATGGAGATTGCTTTGAACTATACTTTTAGTAATAATGGAATAGATACAAGTGTATATTATTCAGAAGACAATATAAAAGATATATTTCTTCCTTTGCTAAAACGTATGAGTGATTTAAGGAAGAGCAAGGATAAGCGGATTCTTGTTATGCTTGCAGCACCGCCTGGAGCTGGCAAGAGTACGCTTTGCAGCTTCCTTAAATATCTTTCTGAAAACACAGAAGGCCTTGAAGACATATCAGTTATCGGAATGGACGGTTTTCACAGGTATCAGGAATATCTTTTGTCACATACTATAGTTCGTGATGGGAAGACAATTCCTATGATCGATGTGAAGGGCGCTCCTGAGACTTTTGATCTTGAAAGATTTCTTGATAAAGTAAAGAGCGTAGCTTCAGGAGATGTGTGCGGCTGGCCTGAATATAACAGGATGACGCATAACCCTTTGGAAGATGCTATAGTAGTTGATAGTGATATTGTGCTTCTTGAAGGTAACTACCTTCTTTTAAAGGATGAGGGCTGGAATAAACTTTCAGATTATGCAGACCTTACCGTAAGTGTTACGGCCGATCCTGATATGCTTAGAGGCCGCCTTCTTGAAAGGAAGATAAGAAGTGGCAAGAGCGCTTTGGAAGCTGAGAACTTTGTAGATTTTAGTGATATGTATAATGTCAGAACTGTCCTTGAAAGATCTAAGGATGCTGACGTAAGACTGGAAGTTTTGTCTGATGGAAGTTATAGAGGGATACTATGAAAAAACTTACAAAAAAGGTTGTTATCGCAACTACAGTAGGAATTGCAAGTATGCTCCTTAATGCTGCCTGTGGTTATGGGCCGCCAGTTCAGGAGTATGATGATAATAATAGCAGTTATGAGACATCTGATTCAGACGATGCTGCAGATCAGAAGAGCAATGCTGCAGAGAATGCTACAGGTAGTAAGGGCGATTCTAAGGATAATGCCAATACACTTGAATCAATTGATGTTGAACCCGAGGAATATCCTGTTCCCGAGCCAGAGGATGTATACGGACCTCCTGTAGAAAATTAAATAATATAAAGAGATCACAGTAATGAACAAATACAAGATGAAAAAATCTCACCTTGATATGCAAAGTGATGTTCGTTCAAAGCTTTTTGAAAAGCCTGTACTAAAGCAGCTTTTCTTCGAGCTGACTCTTAATTGTAATGAACATTGTCAGCACTGCGGATCAAGGTGCGGAGATGTGCGGGCAGATGAAATGTCCCCACTTGAATGGAAACAAATACTGGATCAGGTCAAAGAGGATTTTGAAGGCTCTCTTCCACAGATCAATGTGACAGGAGGAGAGCCTCTTCTGTACCCTGGATTTGAAGAAGTTTTGAGCTATGCCCACGAACTTGGCTTTAAATGGGGGATGACTTCTAATGCGATCCTGATAACACCTGAAGTAGCAAAAATGCTTCAAAGATGCGGGATGAATACTATCTCTGTCAGTATTGACGGGCTCCCTGATACTCATGACAAAATAAGAGGCTTAAATGGGGCTTATGCTAGAGCTATGGAAGGTATTCAGAATCTTATAGACCTTCAATGCGTCGACCAGATCATGGTGACAACAGTTGTCAATCATAAGACTATAGGTGAATTAGATGCTCTTTATGAGATAATGAGTCAGATTGATATCGACAGTTGGCGTGTAATGGGCATTGAGCCTATTGGAAGGGCTATGGATCATGAAGATCTCCTTCTTACAGGCGAAGACCATATAGCTCTGCTTGATTTTGTAAGAGACAAAAGAGCTAACAACGACCCTGTAACTTATGGATGTTGTCACTACCTTGGCCTTGATTATGAAAGAGAAGTAAGAGACTGGTATTTCTTCTGCATGGCAGGAGTTACAGTGGCTTCTATAACTGTAAGCGGAGATGTATACGGTTGCCTTGATATCGACAGGACCCAGGAAGGCGTCATACAGGGCAATATCCATGACAGAAGATTTTCTGATATCTGGAAAAATGAATTTAAAGCATTCCGCTATGATAGAGGCGCAGATGATAAGAAATGCGAAAAGTGCGAAAGCCGCAAGTACTGCATGGGCGGATCTTTTCACACATGGGATCTTGAGAAAAAAACTCAGCGTTTGTGCCTGAAGGAATTAGGCTTATTTGACAGGTAAGCCTGGAGAAAATGACGCGAATGTTTTTAGGAAAAGAAAAAAGGCGAACCAAAAGCCAGTAACAAAAGGCCGACAAAAGACGGGAACAAAAGCTAGAAACAAACAAGGAAAAAACAAGGAAAAAACAAGGAAAAAACAAGGAAAAAACAAGGAAAAAACAAGGAACATTAAGATGACGCTAAATAGTAAGAAACTATGCGGATCTTACTATAAGCGTAGTAGCCGATGAAGTTATGCTTAGAAAGAGGCTTATAGACAGGAAGATTAAGAGCGGCAAGTCAGAGGTGCAGGCCGCGGAGTTTGTTGAATTTAGCGATATGTATAATGTCAGGACAGTGCTGAATAGATCGAGAGATGCTGATATCAGGCTCATAGTACTTGAAGATTGTAGCTATATATGGTAAATTAGTGGTCGTTATTTTAAGAATTGTGTAAAAAATCATATCGTGCTATATCAAAGAAAACAGGAGATATGATGCTCCTGTTTTTTGTTGCGCAAGACTAGCAAGCGAATATATGCTTGCATACGTTTTGTTCGTTGCTCATAAGAGTGTGGGTCATGAAATAAGGAATGTTCGTCAATATCTAGTAGGAGTCAGCCTGCTAGATTGATGTAGATAGATTTGTCTGGGAGATTATATGTTTGGAGATTACAAAGATAGAACTGGAAACTGTAATTTGAAATATAGGATTTATAGGGAAAGAAATGTTTTTGAAGTGGGAGTGGTCACTCTGTTATCTGTTCCGTTATTGCTTCTTATATATTTTGCTGGAGTACTAGGTATATGGTTTAATTCAACAAAAAATCCTATTTATGTGATAGTTATGACATTTGGTCTTTCTTTTTTGATGGTTTTAGGATTAGTAAGTGTTGTTATTTGGCTGTATTTGTGCATAAAAGCTTTGTTTTTTCATAAAGCACTAATTTTTGAAGAGAGTAAATTAGTACGTAAGGGCTTTTTGATACAGAGGTCCTTTGAATATAGCTCTATTATGTATGCGAAAGTAGGGTATAAATCTGAAGGAAAAGATCAGGCTCCTGATTCAAAAATGGTCATTTGGCTTATTACAGATGGGTCTGAATATAAAATTACATTCAATAACAGAGCTTCATATAATGAATTAATTAGTGAAATGAGAAAGCACTTTTTGGTAAAAGAGCAGTAAGAGGAAATTCATGATTTATATAATAGATTCTAGAGATAAGATTGGTAAGGGTAATTATAACGTTGAGCTTGAAGGACTAAAGAGCCAACTGCCTCTTTTTCCAAAATTGACAAATGTTGATATATCTGAAACGAATTATAGTAATAAAAAGAGAATGACCATTTCGAATGGTGGATTACTTAAGCTTCGATATGATTTGTACGACTATGGAGATGCAGTAGATATCATCAGACGACATAGCGTAATTACTACATTGATAAAAGTTATATTGTTTGTGATATTCGTATTTTTAGGGATATTTCAGTTTAGAACTGCTGATACTTTTTTTCAGACGAGCTACAAGTATTTATTACTGTTTACATTTATATTTGCACTTTTAATATATGGGATTAGTTATGACAAAAAGTATGAAAGACTTGCAGCTATTTTCTATACAAGAGATCTAAATGTCAAAACCTATCTCGTGATCGAGGAAAAAAAGAGGGCCGAGTATAAACAAAAGCTATTAGATGTCAGGAAAATCAAGGAAACGCACATAAAAAAAGATTCATCTTTAGAGGGGGTGTCGGAGTCATCTTTGGCAAAGAGAAAACTTGTATACAGGATAGGGATGATTCTCTCGGTGTTTATTTCATCGTATGTTTTGGAATGTATTATTATCATTTTTGATAAACAAAAGAGTTTATCTAGTAATATGTTTTTGGGACTCGGTTTTTCATCTTTACCATTATATTTGTATTCATTGATTTTTAAGAATGAAGTTAAATATTTTGATGCAAAGTTTGCACCTAAAGATAATCGTTTTAATATGGTTAGCGCGTTTCCTCTTTTAATATTAACAGTAACGTTTTGTTTTATTATGGCATTATCCGGAGACGTATATAGGGGAGCTATGACGATTGCTACTATATACTTAATTGTAGTAGCTGTTTTATTGCTTATTATTTTTATCAGATTTCAAAATATTGACCATAAGAATAAAAACTATTGTTATATTATATATGTTGCGCTTTTGGCTTTTAATATGGTAGGTGCTTCTTTTTATGCAACAAGTTCTGCAGCGGAACATGTGCCTTGTGAATATGTTTCAAGATCATATTCGACAAGGCGCAACTCTACAACTTATTTTGTTACTGTTGAATTACAGGACGGATCAATATATACAAGTATTGTTGGTGAAAGTACATATGACAGGGCTGAAACAGCAGAGCTGGTTTCTTGCCATCGATATGGATATTTGGGTGTTGAATATATTAATGTACATTGTGCAGATTAGATTACATCGTCCAACTTGCGGTTGGATGTTCCCAAAATGCAGTAAACCAATGCGTTATTGTCTTCATACTTCATGAGTTCGTATAATAACTGTATCAACCGGTTGAATAAAACACTAATAAATACCGCTTTGTAGCTTTGTGCAGAAAGGTGATGACAGATATGAACATTGGTGATCAGATATTATTTTTACGAAAAAATATTGGTATTACGCAGGAGCAGCTTGCTCAAAAGCTTGGCATTACTAATCAGGCTGTAAGTAAATGGGAGTCGGGGCAGTGCATGCCCGATATACAGCTCTTGCCTGATATTGCAGCTTTCTTTAATG
This sequence comes from uncultured Butyrivibrio sp., assembly GCA_947168935.1. Taxonomy (GTDB): domain Bacteria; phylum Bacillota; class Clostridia; order Lachnospirales; family Lachnospiraceae; genus Butyrivibrio. The sequence goes on from CAMVNV010000024.1 coordinate 24,388, forward strand.
TTTCAATTGATAAACTTATGGGTGTGGAGTCTGGGGGTAACGATGATGACATTTTGCTATCGATCAATGATCAGATTCAAAACGCAGAGCCTGGAACAGAATATGGCAAGGTCATGAAAATGGTCAAGGCACTTCATGCTATAGTTCTTGTAATGGAGTCAAGGAAAGAAGAATCCGGTTATCCTGAATTTGAAATGGATGAAACTATAGATCATGCGGTCTGTAATGAATGGGGGCTTTCAAGTATAGCTATTCCACAGATTGTGACGACCATGAGGCGCGGTAACGTCTTTTTCTCAGATGATCAGAAACTGTATGATGAGAATAGCATTAAGAAGATTAGCGGTCTTATGAAGAAGTTGTCTGATAAGCTGGCGCTCACGGTACTGTTTGCGATATATGATATCACCTCAAAAGATGAGAAAAAGAGGGCGTTTATAGATGAAATCTGTGAGCTGACTGATCTTTCAAAAGAAATCGTAGAGACAGTACTTGGCGGTGATATATCTTTTTTCCTGGATAAAAAAGAGGATGGGTCATTCAGGATCAAGGGCGAATACATGAATCTTCCGCCTATTCTATCAGTTTTATATCCTGCGTTGTAATGGCTTGTATAACGACAATAAGATGTCGGATAGATGTGAATATACTATTATGGGGTAAATGTTCTGGCCCATCTGACATGTGTTTCGTCTACCAGGGAGCATGTTAAGAGCATGATCGCTTCCTACAAGGAAAGAGGAATTGAGAATATCATGGCTCTTTTTTTAGAAAATATTTTTTGAAAAAAGATGTTACGCATATTATATTCTATTTGTGCGTATCTTTAGTTAAAATAAAAGAGTTTAGAAAACGATCAAAATCCCGGAGACTATATAAATGTCCAAAGACCAAATCCTATTAGTAGCCTTGAATGCAAAATACATACATTCAAATCCAGCGGTATACTCCCTTGCGGCCTATGCAAATGAAGTAAGCGGAAACGTATCGATCGCTGAATTTACAATAAATGACCGTTATGAAGATGTCCTTAGGGGCATTCTTATGAGAAAGCCTGAAGTTATCGGCTTCTCCGTATATATCTGGAATGCGGAATTTATGAAGCAGCTTATCGAAGATATTCATAACATTGCGCCGCAGATTCGCCTCCTTGCAGGCGGTCCGGAAGCAACCAACGATCCGGAAACATATCTTAACTGGTGCGAACTCGTAATGCTGGGTGAGGGGGAAAAGAACTTCCGAAAGATTGCTACCTGTATTCAGAAAGGGGAAGACTTGCCTTTTCGTGAAATGGAGGGAATTGCATACAAAGAGGAAGGAATTGAATACAAAGAGGATGGGATTGAATACAAAGAGAAGGGAATTGCATACAAAGATGCTGAAGTCATCATAAAAGAGCCGGGGCCAAAGTCGCTCCTTGATATGGATCAGATTCCTTTTTTGTATAACAGATTAGAGCCGTTTGAAAACCGCATTATCTATTACGAATCCAGCAGGGGATGTCCTTTCCGCTGCAGCTACTGTCTTTCTTCTTTGGAGAAAAAAGTCAGATACCGCAGCATGGATATCGTAAAGAAAGAGCTTAAATACTTCCTGGATCAGAAGGTAAAGCAGGTTAAGTTTATTGATCGTACGTTTAACAGTTCTTCAAAAAGGTCTATAGAGATATGGACCTTTATTAAAGAAAACGATAACGGCGTGACCAATTTTCATTTTGAGATTGGAGCAGACCTTCTTACTGATAAAGAACTTGAGCTTCTTTCAACACTTCGCCCTGGGCTTGTGCAGCTTGAGATAGGTATTCAGACAACTCATCTGCCGGCAATGGAGGCAATACACAGGACAGCAGACAATGCTAAGATATTCTCTAATGTCCAAAAGCTCCGCAGTGCCTACAATATAAATCTTCATACAGACTTAATTGCGGGGCTTCCTTATGAAGATTATGAGCGTTTCAAGAAGTCTTTTAATGATATATATCCATTGTATGCAGACCAGCTGCAGCTTGGATTTTTAAAGGTTTTAAAGGGAACTGATATGTATGATCACAGACATGATTATGAGCTTATCTACAGTTCCAGACAGCCTTATGAGATCTTTGCCACCAAGTGGATCACTTATGAAGAGATAGCCAGACTCCATAGGGTCTGCGATGCGGTTGAGCTTTTTTATAACTCTCAGATGTTTACGCGCAGCTTAAAGTATCTGGAGAAGTTTTTTGACACGCCGTTTAGTATGTTTGAAGAGATGGCAGAGTATTTGAATGAGCATCAGCTTGAAGGCGTCGGAATATCAGTTAAGAAAAAGTATGATATTCTTGAAGCATTTGGAAAAGAGCAAGGGGCTGATGATACTTTCAGCTTGTGGGTCCTTTTTGATAAAATGCTTCATACGCATCAGAGCAGGCGCATGAGCGCACGAGAGACATTCGCATGGCCTGATGGGGAGAAAACATATGAGTTTGATTATACAAATATTCACCCTGTTACCATGGAGGCGGCTTTTCGAGTGGCCTGTTCAGATGAATAATGTTATGTGACATTAAAGAGTTTTTATAGTAACTGAATTGATAATTGTGTTATGATAGCTGTAAGCGCTTTCATTCGCTTTAGAGGCGGTTCTTATGTTTTTTAATAATATAAGGATCGTCTTTACTATAAAACACACGAAATGGAGACCGAAATGAATTCAAACTCAGCTACCTCATCACAATCAAAAATTATCTGGACCCGACTTCCAATTGTTGTAATCACAGCAATCTTTTGCTGCACCTTGTGGGGAAGTGCTTCGCCTGCCATAAAAATAGGATACGAGCTTTTCGATATTGCGGCAGGAGATACACCGTCTAGAATCCTCTTTGCAGGGAACAGATTCATAATTGCTGGAATTATGGTTATTATCTTTGGAAGCATTCTTCAAAAGAAGTTTCTTTTGCCCAAAAAAGAATCTATTAAATACATTCTGATTCTTGCCTGCTTTCAGACAATAATCCAGTACATCTTTTTCTATATGGCACTTGCCTTTACTTCAGGTGTAAGAGGATCAATCATTAATGCGGCTGGAAGCTTTTTTAGTATACTTCTTGCAGTATATATCTTCAGATTTGAAAATCTTACAATTCGTAAAGCGGCCGGTATGATCATCGGATTTGCAGGCGTTTTTCTATGCGTTACAGGGGGAAGTGCATCGTTTCTTGAAGGGGGATTTTCTGTTCAGGGCGAAGGCGCTATGCTACTTGCTGCCTTTGCAAGTGCGATGGCTGGATGCTTTATAAAGCTCTTTTCCGGAAAAGAAAATCCTGTGACCCTGTCAGGCTACCAGTTCTTCCTTGGTGGGATTGTTATGAGCATAGTAGGTAGGGCTATGGGAGGACATCTGACTATCGTATCATCAGGAAGTATCCCACTTCTTATATACATGGCATTCATTTCTGCAGGTGCATACACGCTTTGGGGAGTTCTTCTTAAGTACAATCCCGTAAGTACTGTAACTGTGCTGGGGTTCGTTAATCCTGTCATGGGGGTTATCCTATCTGCCATATTCCTTCATGAAGGAGCTGAGGCGCTGAGCATCTACACTCTTATAGCGCTGATGCTGGTAAGTCTTGGAATATATATAATTAACAGAAAAGGCGCTCGTTAATAATCAATTCAAATCCTCCGATATACATGTAGTTGATGTATATCGGAGGATTTTTAAATGGATCTTAAAAAAAGAATCTCTGCTTTGATTATGACCTTTGTCCTTGCACTGGTTGTTATAGTTCCTGCCAAGATGCCTGTAAGAGCGGCAGGATCAGTTGCTATTACATCAGCTTTGATAGAAGGAAGCAACGTTGTAGTTAAGGCTTCTAGTTCATCAGTTCCATCAAGTGACGATGGAGTCTATTATCTTTTTGCACTGAAAATGTATGAAGCAGCGCCGTCGGGATCACCTGTTGCAAGTGCAGCGGCTGGAACTAGCGCTACATTTTCTTTTGCCTTGGGAAAAGGTACGTCAAGCTGCCATCTATATGACAAGTTTGTAGTCGCAACACTCAATTCCGGCAATTATACGATCGTAAGTAATGCTCACTATATTACAAATCCGGAATCTCTTGCTACTAATACATCATCAAGAAAAAATGAATCTAACAAAAAAGGTATCTGGGGAAATGAACTTGGAGGCCTTAATGCAGGTCAGACTGCTTATAACTTCAACATTCATCAGTTCAGCGTAAGCGAATCTTCAAGCGGCAACTGGTCTTACAATGGAAAGACCTGGTCTATTACAGGTAATTTCTCAGGCTATGACCATCTTATGCAAAAATATAATAATCAGGGCCTTGCTGTAACCATGGTGGTATTAAATGGCTATAAAGATGCGGAGTTTGTATATCCAACAGCCCGCGACGGCGGCGCAACCTGCCCTTACTACATGCTCAATACAGCAGATTCAAGAGGCCTTGAGAAGCTTGAAGCTCTTATGTCTTATGTAAGTAACCGCTATAACGGAAGTACTGGCCACGGCCAGATTGATAACTGGGTTATAGGAAATGAGGTTAATGCATACCTTTCATGGAATTACCTTCCATATACGGATGTGGGCACTTATTCAAGGATTTATGCGGACAGCCTCAGGATATGCTACAACGCTATCATGAGCGAAAATAAAAACGCTAATGTCTGCATGTGCATAGATCAGATGTGGGACAGAAACAGAACATCAGATGTAACTTACTATGATGGAAGAGATGTCCTTGATAATGTTAATGCTTATATCAAGTCAGAGGGTAATATCAACTGGGGACTTGCCCAGCACCCATATAATACACCTTTGTACTGGACACCTTTCTGGACGCCTATGTCGCCTTATTATGGTTCACTTATAAGCCATGATGCAGGTGCTGATATGATCACTATGGAGAATATTGAAGTCCTCACGGACTATCTGTGCCAGGCGGATTATCTTAACAATAAAGGTCAAGTGCGGCCTGTATACCTGACAGAAGTTGGCTACAGCTCAGCGGTATACGGAGATCAGAACTCGCAGGCTGCTGGGATAATCTATGCTTACAACAGAGCGATACGCAATCAGTATATAAAAGGTATATTTATCAAGAACCTTGAAGAGAGCGGCGTTGAGATTGCACAGAATCTGTATTTTGGAATACTTGATTCAGGTGGTAATCAGAAAGTTGCCTATGCATATTTCAGAGACATGAATACTGGAGGAGCAGAGAATGCGGCAGCCTTTGCTGCGTCAATCATAGGAACTGACAGATGGGCTTTTGATATGAGTGCGTATTCCAGATAGTCGTAGAAGTGGTGTGGAATAATAGCCATTTTTGTAAAGTTCATACAGTAATTGTCGCGAGAACGGAATTTGAAAAAGGCTTGAAGGAACAGTAATGGCTGTAGCTGTAATGACTATTGCAAGTATATTGATCATTGTCTTATATCGCAATAAAAAAGTAACGCCTTACAATCCCTGGAACGATACGCATTAACAACTATTCATTGTCAAGATTTTATGACGCAGTAGATAAATTCATAGACAAGTAATCTGATTAAATATGAATGAAACAATACACTAACCATCATAGCTTATCAGGAGGTCACAAATGGATAAAAAAGCAAGAAAACATTTGATATGTGAAAAGATGCCCTATATCGCCATTATACTCAGCATAATCATTCCAATGCTTTTCACTGGAATAGGAGCTTCTATAGGTGGGATGATTTCAGAAGATGCAGGAAATATAGGTGTATGCATTTTCGCGTGTATAGCGATGCTGATTTTTTGGTTTTGGTTCTCGCCTGAATTTAAAGGATTTGTAAAGCCTGGAGCTACGGCCAATGATATATGTATATTGATGATTCCCTTTGTGATCCTTATAGTCCTTACCCTGATCGAACCATTATTTTTCTATCATTCGTTTTATTTTAATCCTTCTCTTACTGCGGCTATCATGGGCATTTCAGCCGGATTTGGTGAAGAGACCATGTTCAGAATATTATCACTTGCTATTGTCATGAGATATATCCGGAAGGAAAGAAGATTTGCTGCGATTATCATCCTGGCTTTAATATTCGGACTTTCTCATGCAGGTAATCTGACGCAGGGTGCAGATCTGGCCATGACTGCATCACAGGTATTTCATTCAACTTTCATGGCTTTTTTGCTTACCGCTTTATATTTAGGAACAGGGAGCGTTATATTCCCGATATTTGCACACGGGTTATATGATTTTATCTGTTTTACAACGGACCCTGCACTTTCCGACAAAGGCATACTTACGCAGCAGTATAGTACGGGACGGCTGTTGTATGAGTTTATTGTAATTGTGATCATAGGAATTATTGCACTTTGTATGATCAGTAGAAATAAGCTTTCTAAGGCTAATGAAATTTGGGATAAGAAGTGGAGCAAAGAGTAACATGGAATAACATAGAGATACAAAATTAAAGGATTACTATTTATTCTCAGAATCAGTTAAGGCTTGCGCAAATCTTAAAACTTATAGATTAGATAGGAGAAGAATAGCTAATGATAGGCAAAATATTGGATACATCTAGAAAAACCACTTCAGTAATACTTTTGGCCGCCTTGGTTCTAATGTCCACAGGGTGTGGAAGCAAAGCCAGTACAGCAGGCTCTGACACATCTTCTGAGGAAGCAGGAAGCGTGGATCTTGCCGGAGAACCCGGAGGAGGAAAATGGGTTGATTCAGACGTTACAGGCATGGTTAATCCTGAAGATAATATACGACTTCAGGACGACTTTGCTGCGGCTGCAAATAAAGACTATATATTGTCGGCTAGTTTAGATCCTGCTTATGAAGAGGCTAGTATAGTTCTTGATGCAACTAAGCTTGTATATGAAAGAAGTATAGCTATTGCCTATGATGAAACTATAACAGGCGACAATGCAGATAAATACAAAGCTTTGGTTTCACTCTACTCTAATTGGGATGAGAGAAACAAGCTTGGAGTTAAGCCGCTTGAAAAATATATTATAGATATACAGAGCATATCTTCTATAAGTGAACTTACAGAATATCAGGGAAGCACCACCAGAAACCCCTTTGGTCTTGGGCTTTTAATACCGCAGTCCGTAGGAGCACAGGTGCAGTTTCCGGACAAGAGTACATTAAACCTTACGGCTCCAAGTCTTTCTCTTGGCTCCGCCTCTTCATATGTGCAATATACAGATAGCACATTAGCAGCCAAGGAAAGGACTGATGAAGTGATTGGATACTTCCTTGGAAGACTTGGCTTTTCTGAAAAAGAGATCGAAGATACCTTAAAAGGTAATTACAAAGTAGAAACCTTTATCGCCAGACACAGTAACATAGATTACTTCGGCGTAAGTGAGATGTTTACACAGGCTCAAAATAACAGAGAAGGTATAAGTGAATTGCAAGGGAACTATCCCCTCCTTGAGATACTAGATAGCAGAGGGTACCTTGGATGCGATAGTTTTTATGTGGATTATACATATCTTAAGTCTCTGTCTGATATTTATACTGACAGTAATCTTGAGGACATCAAGTCGTTTCTTATAGTCCATACCATTGATTCCACCAAGTATCTTCTTGACCGCGAATCTTATGAGAAGATGGTCACGCTTTATAATCAGGGCGTCGGAGGGCAAGAGGGATTATCGGATGGTCAGATAAGCGTACTTTTTAGAAATGATATGACAATCTGCGGCTTCCTTCCACTATTAGATACATTATATCTGGATCAATATTTTAAGGACAGCGAAAAGACAGACCAGGTAGAAGAATTTACTGACGCACTAATAGATGCTTACATGCAAATATTTGATGAAGAGGACTGGATGTCAGATGATACCAAAACTGCGGCAAAAGATAAAATTCAAAATATGGCTCTGCATCTCATAAAGCCTGATAATATCGCTGACTATTCATCTGCAGAGGTAAAGTCCTATGAAGAAGGAGGCAACCTTGTTGAAGCTGCTGTTGAAGGTAGACGCGTAGTGGAAGCTCACAGGGCAGATATAAGTAAGAACCCTGACTTTGACAGATTCAAATGGGATATTTATGACCAGAACAGATCTACAACCGAGATTAACTGTGTGTATTATACAAGTGAAAACGGCATCTATATTATGGCGGGGTATCTGGCCATGTGCGATGCCGCCTTTGGAGAAGATTATTCATTTGAGCAGTTTGCGGGAATCGTAGGTACTACAATTGGGCATGAGATAACTCATGGATTTGATTCTAACGGAACAAAGTTTGACATGTACGGGAGACAGTTTGATGAAAACATAAGCGCCATCGACTGGATGGCTGTACAGGACAGGTCCAAGATGGATGAAAAGGCTTCAAAACTTGCAGGTTATTTCTCACTGGCAAGGCCAATTCCCGGGCAACAGAAAGTAAATGGAAACAGTATAAAAGATGAAGCCATAGCCGATATGGGAGGCGTTAAGTCAGTCCTATATGTGGCAAGGGATATACCCGGTTTTGATTATGACGAGTTTTTCAGGGCCTTTGCAAGGCAATATGCGCAGCAGACAACTAAGGAGAACGAACTTGGCACTATGAGAGGTGACGTGCATCCTCTTCCATTCCATAGAATAAATATTATTCTTCAACAATATGATGAATTCATCGAAACCTATGATATTAAGCCGGGGGATGGAATGTACTTAAGCCCGGACAATAGAGTATGTGTATGGTGATGACTCATTCAGGAAGGAGACAGTTATGAGTTCAGAAAGTTCAAATGCAGCAATAAGGCTTGATAACATAATCAAAAGCTATGGCAAGCATGATGTACTAAAAGGGGTCACCATGCAGGTTAATAAAGGCGATATCTATGGCCTGATAGGCAAAAACGGTGCAGGAAAAACCACCATATTCAAGATGATCCTTGGACTATCCGAATATACTTCCGGCAGCGTTTCCATAGATGGCTCACAAAGTCGCAAAGAGCTTTTTGCAAACAGGTCAAAGGTTGGATTTTTTGTAGGATCCAATTTCTACGGATACCTTTCAGGAAGAGCCAATCTTGAATATTATGCAGCTGCAAAAGGGCTCAAAGGAAAAGAGCTAAAGAAGGAAGTAGATCGAGTTCTGAATGTTGTAGGCCTTACAGACGGTAAGGAGAAACAAAAAGCCAAGGGATATTCACTTGGAATGAAACAGCGTCTTGGAATAGGCAATGCAATCCTTGGTAATCCTGATATTCTCATCCTTGACGAGCCGACCAACGGTCTGGATCCTCAGGGTATAGCCGATATCAGGCACATGATACGTAGGTTCAGAGATGAGTTTGGTATGACAGTCATAGTATCAAGCCATATCCTTGGTGAACTTGAAAATACCGCAGATCGCTTTGGCATAGTACACAACGGCGTTATAGCCAAAGAGATCACACAGGATGACCTTTCTGCCAAGCGCCCTGAAGTAGAGCTGACTGTTTCTGCAGGTAATCTGGAACGAGCCAAAAGTATTCTTGCAGAAAATGGTATTGATGTCCTAAAAGAAGGAAAAGAGAAAGTTACTCTGGAAGACTATTACTTTGAACTCATTGGAGGATCAGCAGAATGAGGAATTTGTTAAGAGCAGATTTGAAACGTATCTTTCGGGTTGGCCTTATTTACATCGGTCTTTTGCTTGCGCTGATCTATATCTCATATACAGTTCTTGAAGGCCTTGTAAATGATGGTTCAATCGGACTGATAAAGGGTGTGCAGAAAGCACTTAGCGGAGCTCCTATAGCTCTTTTTATAGTCTTTCCTACATTTTATGCTGTTTTTTCACATGAGCTGTCTTCGAAATCCATGCAGACTATACTTGGCCACGGTATAACCAGAAATAAGCTCATAATAGCCAAGCTCCTTGACGCCGCCATTTTACTTCTTTGCCTGTATCTGGTCATAATTGCAGCAGCTCTTATCGTAATAAATACAGAATCGGCAATCGTATTAAGCCCGCAGCAACAGGCAAGTCTTATTATATATATCATCCTGAGATGGCTACGACATTTTGGATACATCGTCTTTTCCGCCATGATCATGTACATCTCCGGTTCTACAGTTCTTGGTATTATCGCATGTATCGCATTTGCAGCCATATTTAAGCTGGTGTTTAACATAGTAGAATTTTTTTCTTCTCTTTCATTATATGATTATACCTTTGACGGGCTATTAGATTGGGCATATACCAAAGTAGAAGTAGGAGCAGCCCCCTGGGAGCTTCTGCCTGCTATCTGTTATCTTTTGGCAGCACTATTGATAACGACTTATTTTTTCAGGAGAAAGGAGTTTGACTTTTGAAAGATCTTATTTTTGCAGATGTGAAAAGAATCCTGAGAAAGCCGTCTTATTGGATCGTACTTGGAATA
>CAMVNV010000025.1 GCA_947168935.1 uncultured Butyrivibrio sp.
AAACCTTTAATTTTTCTCTAAATCCTATTGACTACTAATAGTTTGTCACCTCTTTTTAATTAAATGTCCGGGACTTTATAAGCATCAGTTTATAATCCCCGGACACCCCTATATGTTCATGTCATGCTGCAGAGCTGTCTGCATCCAATAGTCCTGCTGCCTTGAAGGCCTGGTCAAGATCTGCAATAAGATCGTTAACATCCTCAAGACCTACAGAGATCCTTATAAGATTTGCAGGGATATCTGCAAGCTCTTTTTCTTCATCAGTAAGCTCGCTATGTGTTGTATCAGGTGAATTTACAATAAGTGAACGCACATCACCAAGATTTACAAGGTAGTGGAAAAGCTCGAGGTTATTGAGGAAGAGCGCTTCCTGCTCCTTGGTTCCCTTGATACCGAAGGAAAGAAGTCCGCCGCCACCTCTTGTAAGATGCTTGTCAGCAAGATCCTTGAATTTATAAGAGCTGAGCTTAGGATAGCGAACCCATTCAACTGCAGGTGAGCTTTCAAGATACTCTGCGATCTTTAAAGCATTTGAGCTCTGCTTAGCTACTCTTTCTGACAGTGTCTCAAGTCCCAGGATTCCAAGATATGCATCATTAGGTGAAAGAGCTGCACCAAACAGATTAAGGTATACAAGGATAGCTCTGAAGATGAAGAAGTTATCAGGGAAGATATCCTTCGGAGACTTGCCCTTAAGCATTACGATCGGCTCATAGAACTGAGGATATTTATCTTCTGTATAGTAGTCGAGCTTGCCGTTATCAAGGATAAGACCTGCGATGATGTTACCGTGTCCTGTAAGACCCTTTGTTGCGGAGTAGACTACAATATCTGCGCCATGTTCAAGTGGTCTGTAGATATAAGGTGTAGCTACTGTGTTATCAACAACAACAGGTACTCCGTGCTTGTGTGCAACCTTTGAGATAGCATCAATATCAAGAAGATATGCATTTGGATTTGAAAGAGATTCTACAAAGATGCCCTTGACGTCATCTATTTCGCTAAGCTCTTTATCAAGTTCTTCAGGATCAAGAACGCTTCTTGAAAGCTTTATCTTAATTCCAACTTCCGGGAAGAGTCTGTCGAAACTGTCGATCGTGCCTCCATAAATGAATGGAGAAGCAAGGATTGTACCGCCCTTAGCAGCAAGATTTAAAAGTGTGAATGTTATGGCAGCCATACCTGATCCAACAGCTACAGCATTTTTAGCTCCTTCCAAAGCTTTAACTCTTTCAGAAAAATAAGTTACAGTTGGATTACCAACTCTTGTATAAAGATATCCTGCTTCCTTATAAGTAAACAGGTTCTCTGCATGCTCTGTATCTCTGAAATCAAAAGCTGCTGTGTGATAGATTGGAGGTGAAACTGAAAGCTTGTTATCTGCTGAATCATATCCTGCCTGAATCTTTAAAGTATCAAATCCATATTCTCTGTCTGCCATATTATTTCTTCCTTTCCAAATTGTTTTTTAGTTAATGTAAACGTAAGATTTAGTCTCGCGACGACCCGCTTGTAAATTTGTTAGAACTAATATGCCATCTTAATAAAAGAGCGTCCATAACTGATTAGTGATAGCTGTTATAAACATATTTAAGTGGTATAGATCAAGTTTTGAGCGGTTATAAATTTACTTTTATGCAAAGCTCATAAACTTTAAAAAGCAGTAAATGCGCGTTTCTGTAATTTACATTTAAGAAGTCATACTCTAATCTGATTTCATTGATTAAAAACCTTAATAATTGCGTCTAAATTGTCGATATAGTAAAGGGTATGTTTGCAATTTATTTTTTTATCTCAATATATCTACGGAGGCACAAACTATGGCAAAAGAAGCTAAGAAAGGTAACGGAAATGGTATTGGCTTTTTAGATAGCATTAAGACCAAGCTTATACTCATCATGATCTTAATTGCTGCTGTTCCTTTGGCTGTTGCTGTTATTGTCAGCTACAATACATCAACATCCAAAGCTCTCGCCGATGCAGCGGACAGTGCAGAATGGGAAGTATGGTACTTCGAAGGAAGGTTCGAAAACATATGTACCAGCAATATGAATATGATACAAAGTATAGCCAGCAATCCCGTTGTTGTTCAATATATCACGGGTGACACTAGCGTATCTTATGAAGAAGTTCAGGATATCATTAGAGAATGTGATAAAGTTCTTGATGATGGTGATCAGACTTCAATAGCAGGCCCTGATGGATTCCAGATTGTCAGAACGTCAGGAGATTTTATAGATGTCTCCGATAGAGCATATTTCCAGGAAGCAATGAAGGGAAACTCTTATATTTCTGATTTGACTGTAAGTAAAACCAGCGGAAAGAGAATGATCTCTTTTTCAACACCTGTATATGATGATAACAACAATATCATTGCCGTAGTTCACAGAAACTACAACATCAACAACTTCCACGAAATTCTGGCATCTGATACAGATTCTGCTTTTATGATAGATAGAAGCGGTAAATTATGTGCCCATGCAGCTTATGAGATAGGTGAAGGTGCTCACGACGAAGTTGATATGTCAAACCTTGATGTATTTAACAATGACGAATCAGAAGGCTTCTACCTCGAGCCAAACTACGACAATAACTATATAGCTTTTGCAAGAGATTCGAATACCGGATTTATAGTATGTACCTCCAAAACAGAAGAAAACGTACTCGGTGCAGCAAGACAATCTGCAGTTATTGTTCTTTGCGTTGGAATTGCACTTCTTATAACTGCTATAATCATTTCCCTGATCATGGCCAAGAGCTTTACAGAACCAATCGAAGCAGTTGCCAAGTCTCTTGAATCGCTTTCTGATGGAAGATTTAATAAAGTTGAAAAGCACGACAAGAGGAAAGATGAATTTGGACTCATATCCAAAGCTACAAATTCACTTATAGAAACTCTTGATACTATCGTTACAAACATCAAAAAATCAGCAACTGATGTAGGATCATCCTCTGATGAACTATCGGACATGGCTGACCAGATATCAAAGACTGCTGAAGATGTATCTACTGCAGTTCAGGAAATCGCATCAGGCGCAAACCAGCAGGCAGATGAGATTCAGAGTGCTACAGAAAATGTTGGCAAGATCGGAGATGCAGTAGGAAGTGTTCAAAATTCTTCAAACGACCTTACAAATCTTGCAAACAAGATGAAAGAAGCTTCCGAGGTTTCAAGTAAGTCTCTTGAATCTCTTCAGACCTCATCTTCCGAGATGACAGCTAAGATCGATGATATTTCAAATACTATTCAGGCAACCAAGGATGCTGTTAATAATATAAGCGAAAAGGTAGAAGGTATCACTTCAATCGCAACCCAGACTAACCTTCTGTCTCTTAACGCTTCCATTGAAGCTGCAAGAGCAGGCGAAGCTGGTAAAGGCTTTGCAGTAGTTGCAGAAGAGATTGGAAAGCTTGCTGAAGATTCCAAGCAGATGGCTGATGATATCAGAAAAGAAATGGAAACACTCCTTGCACAAAGTGAAGCAGCCGTTAATGCAGCAGCTGAAGTTAAGAACGGAAATACCGACCAGCAGATAGCTCTTGGTGAAACTCTTGATGCTGTTAATGGAATGCTTGAAGATATCAGCTCCACAGTAGACGGTGTTCATCTTATCTCCGAAGGAGCAGATACATGTGAATCCTCCAAAGATTCTGTTGTTGATACAATGAGCGCCCTTTCAGCTATTTCTGAAGAAAATGCAGCATCTTCACAGGAAACAGGTGCTTCCATGCAGGAGCTCTCCGAAACAGTTACTACCCTTGCAGGATCAGCTAATGATCTTAAGAGCATAGCTCAAAAGCTCAACGAAGAGATGAAATTCTTCAAATCAGCTACATAACAAACAGACGATGATATACTAATAGTAAACTTAAAAACCTGTCGGTTTCAGCGATAATTGTTTTTATCGCCTCCGGCAGGTTTTTAATTTATAAAGAATATTAATGAGGGTAAACTATAATATTTTTTCTGAACAAATTGTTCAGGAATATATCATTCAAAGATCCAGGAATCAAGAGTCACATCTCCTGCAGCTGTGAAGAAAAGATCTTCTACACCTTCAAGGCCTTCAACTTGTGCTGAAGTTTCCTGGAAATCGCTTGAAGCAGGAACATATACATATCCTACGAGCTCTCCATCAGCACTTCCTGTTGTCACACGGATCCATGCTCCTTCTGAAGACTTAGCAGATATCTTGATAGTACCTGCGCCCTGACCAAAGTCTACTCCGGATACTCCCATCCAGTCGCCTGCAGATAACTTAACCTTGGTATCTCCGCTTCCTTCAAAAGATGCTCCTCCCTGCCAAGCCATAGAGCCTGCAAGATTTAATGTAAATGGATCAACGTAGGAAAGCTGTTCAACGCCTGCAACATCTCCCTTTGCATCACCAAAAAGTCCATCCTCCATAGGAAGCTCATTAACATGAGTTGTTCTGTAGCCAAGCATTTCACCATACATCTTCTGGTTCAGATACTCTGCATGATAGAAGATATACTGCTTATCATGGAATGTGATGATAGTATGATGATTATTACCTGTTGTACCAAAGAAGTCCCCTGGATTATTGAAACATGTACCCTGGAAAGTGAATGGTCCAAGAGGTGAATCTGATGTCATATAAGCAATCTTTGCATTACCAAGAGGTCCATTTGACCAGTTTGTACAATAGGAATAATAATAGGTATCACCTATTTTATTGATTCCTGAATCTTCAAATCCCCACGGAACATCAAGTGTTATTACTTCGCCGTCAAGGTGGATCATGTCATCAGCAAGTTTTACTGCACGGAAGCTCTGAGGATCTTCTGCGCCGCCTTCAGGAACGCCACCTCCAAAGTAAAGATAGCCTGTTCCGTCATCATCAACGAGAACAGCAGGATCAAAGAGCCAGATAACGTTCTCAGCTCCTGGTGTCTCACGTGATACAAGGGCTTCTCCAAGTGGATCTTCCCAAGGTCCTGTTGGTGAATCTGATGTAAGAACGCCAATTCCGTTACCACTGTTTGCAAAATAGAGGAAGAACTTCTCCTTGCCATCTACCTCTTTGTGACAAGCACAAGGTGCCCATGAATTGCCTGCCCATTTAGCTGCGCCACTATTTCCTGCTGCCATGATAGCACCGTGATCTTCCCAGTTAACAAGGTCAGCTGAAGACATTACATTAATAGTTCTGATCTTGGCATAATCATTATTGGCAGGCTTATTGTCCATAGCCATTCCATCGTTGGTTGCATACACATATACCCTGTCGTTATAGACCATAACGCCGGGATCTGCGCTGTACCTTTGTGTCATACAAGGATTGTGATCTGAAATATCCTTGTAGCCTTTTGATAGTTCCAGGCCTTCAAAAAGTTCTTCAGCCTGTGAAACGTCAATACTTGTCATATCGCTATTATCCTCTTCATTATTATTTTCTGCGACCTGACCACCATCTTCTGATGTCCCGATCGCGCTGCTGTCCCCCTGTGATGACTGCGTTGGCGCTGCCTTCTGGCCTGATGCGCATGCTGTAAGAAGACCGGCAAGAAGGAGTCCTGATATCCTATATAGTTTTTTCATTCCCCTAAATTCCTCCTCCAAGTGAATTCGTATTCTTATGATAAAAAAAAGCAAGGAATGATTCTTCTCATTCCTTGCCGTTTTAATGTCATAAAAAGTCACTGTTTTTAATTTATAGTATAAACCTTAATTAAAATTATTAACAAATATTAAAATGCAGTCCCACTCTGCATTAAGCGTTTCATTCATCCCTCCGGCCATTGCAAAGACCCTGGCACAAAGGTATCATAGAATATGGGAGGAAGCATAAAATGACTTTCGAAGCTTATACCAATCCGGATTTTACCCTGGACAAAAAACTTATCTTCTTTTTAGTATCTTTTCTTGGAATATCCATATGTACGTTCCTTATTATCCTTATAGAAAAACTCCTATTCGGAGTTGAAGTCTCCAAAGACGCAGACCCTGGTGACAGGAAAAAGCTTTTTCACAGAATACAAAGACTGTATGAGATGATCATCTCCGGAACCTCGGTAATGTCATTCTCAGTTGCATATGTAGTCATAAATCACATAAACACTCTTTATAATGCAGGTCAAGGACACACAGAAGGCATGACAAACTTTATAAACCTCTGGACTGAGGGCAAGGATTTCATACTACTTCTTCTGATATTACTATCCTGCATCCTCAACACCGTCCTTGACAGCTTTCTGATACCTCTTAAAGAGCTTGATAAAAGCGAAAAAGCAACCATGCGAATGCTGGGAATGTTCTATGTTATCATCATTCTCATGTACCTGAACATGATAGGCGATAAGAGCCAGTACGGACCAGTTATGATGTACTATTTTGGCCTCATGGTAGGACGATTCGTATACTTTGATGCATCAGTAGCAGACTTTTTTGCAAATATAAAGAATGTATTTCTTAACCTTCCATATCTGCTTATGTGCCTGATCCTTACCATACTTCTTTGCACCCTGGGATTTGGAGCAGGATACTTTATTGAAAGAAACTACTACATAGTCGGAATATACTATGCACACCTTTTCATGCTGATATGTGTTTTCATACTCAACATCGGACTGATTATCTATAAGGCAGTCAATTATCCTAAAAAAAGAAGATTAAGACCGGAGGAGATTCATGGATACAACAATTGGCAATAGCTTTTATCTTGATATTGAAGTCAGGTTCATGGAGTTTTTACAAAATTCGCTTCCAGAAACTGCCATCAATATAATATCCTTCTTATCTGCATTTGGAGAAGAACTGCTTCTTATACTGATTCTAGGATTTATATTCTGGTGCTATGATAAAAAAACCGGAATCTATGTTGGCACCAATGTTGTTCTTGGAATAGTACTTAATCCTATGATCAAAAACATCTTCTGGAGAAGGCGCCCATACTTTGACCATGAAACCATCAAGTGCCTTAGACCTGTAGATTCAGGAGCTGATATTTATGATATTAACGCCCAGGGATTTTCCTTCCCAAGCGGCCATTCTACAAACTCTGTAACTACTTATGGTTCTATCGCAAGAAGCAGGAAAAATCGATTTTTAAAAGTGCTTGCTTTTGCCTTTCCTTTACTTGTTGGATTATCAAGAATGACAGTTGGCGTCCACTATCCAACTGATGTTCTATGCGGATGGCTTCTCGGACTTGCGATCATTTTTATAACGCCTTTGATCATAAACAGATTCGGCGAAGAAAAAAGATGGATATTAAACCTTTGCATCTTTTTGTTTTGCTGTCTCGGGCTTTTATACTGCCAGACCTCTGACTACTTTTCAGGACTTGGTCTAATGGCAGGTTTCTTCATATCAATAGAATATGAAAAAAGATTTGTACACTTTGAAAATACTAAAAATCCTATTTTTTGTATAACAAGACTTGTCTTAGGAAGCATATTGTACCTTGCACTTAACTACCTATTAAAGATTCCCTTTGACCCGGAGTTCCTTGCATCTGCAAGTTTTCTATCGGGAATAGTACGCTTTTTCAGATACGCTGTTATAGGTTTTGCTTGTATCGGACTTTATCCGCACATTTTTAAGCTGGAGAAAAAAATCTCCAAATAGTATCACGATGCCATCTTTCTTTTTGTCATAATGCCATCATCCATTTCATATACTTCATTGCACAGTATCCTTATATCTTCAGGATTATGGCTTGCTACAAGTATTGTTTTCCCTGCCTTCTTAAGATCAAGAAGGAGCGAACGTATCTCTTCTACTCCATGATTATCAAGACCATTAAAAGGCTCATCCAATATAAGACACTGTGGGTCTTCCATTATTGCCTGAGCTATGGCCAGACGCTGCTTCATTCCCATGGAATATTTAGATACAGGTTTCTTTTCTGATGGATCAAGCCCGACTTTCTTCATTACTTCTTCAAGGTACTTTTTATCAAGCTTATTATTTATAGTATATAGATACATTAGGTTTTTGATTCCTGAAGCATTGGACAAAAAGGCTGGTCCCTCGATTATGACTCCGGTTGACTTTAAGATACTATCACTTTTCTTGATCTTGCCATCTATTTTAATCTCTCCTGAGTCAATGGACACTAACCCACATATTGCTTTAAACAGGACTGTTTTACCAGCCCCGTTTCTGCCTACGATACCTGTAATGGTTCCAGGGCGGCACTTAAGATTGATGCTCTTTAGAACTTTATGCTTTCCATATGCTTTTTCAACATTTTTAAGATCTATCTCCATCTATTCACTCTTCCTCATCAATAAAATTAAAATCGATTTTTCTTATCTGGTGTACATCTATCGCGACGCATAAGATCACAATGCACGAAAGCAGTAGCAAATACCCGTTCCACTTCGCATAGCTGCCAGCACGATTACTGTTATTATCGACTATATCCATCCATGAAAACGGTGATATATATCTGATCCATGGGAAACAATACGCCAGATTCTCTTTGATTATCACCAGACCGGAAAAACACGTACCCGTAATTACAGCTACTAGTCCTGAACTCATCAGTCCAACTGTAAACATGATAATTCCTAGTGTTATCGACAATATGATCATTCGAAGCATCACATTTAATGTAGCTTCAAATGGGGAGAACTGATTTATCAGTAAATATGGAACAGAAATCTGGATATCAAAAACAGTAGCAGCATCAGTGAGCGCAATTGTTTTGTATATCTTCCCCCAGCCGCTTTCTAATGATATATACGGTAGCATCACCAAAATGCTCATGAGTTCATTGGCAACAGCAATTAAAATACTTACTCCTACGATTTTCGCATATGCATCTGCAAGCCATCTTTTTCTTCCTTTTCTTATGATCGTATAAATCTCTTTTCTCTCCATAAATGGTACTGAAGAAAAAATGTATGTCGTTATCAATCCATGCGTAAGCTGCAAATATACATAGCCAAACAGAAATGGAAAAAGCCAGATACTGCTCTTACAGCCGGATTCTATTGATAAAGCCCTTATTCCTGATGTAAAAAAATGCATCAGAGCAAATTGAAATAAAAGTGCAATGTATACTTTTGGACAAAAGAAGAATCTATTTACTTCAGATATAAAATGAGAAAATCTAGTCATCCAATATAATCCCTTTCTATTTTTCTCATCATGAGACCTCCAATCAAAAATACTATTGAAGCAGCTAACCCAATCAAAATAAAGATCGTGAAAGCCGGAGACTTCCAGCCTACATGCTGTTCCCAGAATATATCATACAGAGTATATTTAGATGTCAGAAACATGGTGATAAGATCACATAAATATCTTCCAATAAATGGAAATGCAAATACTATCATTCTATTCTTTGCAAACAGCGACACGTATGCCGATAATACAGATAGTATTCCTGATAACAATCCGTATCTAAAACCAGATAGAAGAAAGAACAATATATAGTGGTGATTATTTAAAAAGAATTTAAAACATGAATAATTAGAAGCAACGTAATACGTCATGCTTTCATCATCGCACCATGGAACAAATAAATGCATGATCACCGCAAACAAGGTTATTCCAAGGGTTATAATCATCGTACTTGAAACAAAAACAGAAATAACTTTTGAAAAAATATACCTGTGCAAACCAACATGCATCAACTGGCTTCTATAATAGTTGTTCTTTATATCCAGATAAATCGAATCTGCATACCCATATGCTCCTGCTATCAGAATCAGCATTGCAGGTATTCCATACATTATTATCTCAAAAGCATATAAAACATCGATATTAATATTCCTGTCTTCTAATAATGACAATATCAATATGAAACTTGTCGCTATTATTCCAATAGGCAGTCTGTACGATAATAATATCCTTAGTATGTCTGATTTAAGCATCCTGACCATCTGTTACAACTCCTGTGTCCACGGTATTATCTCATCACCTGTCCTAGCATCGACAAATACCTGTATTTCTGTTTCGCTGTCACCTGATGTTTCGTTTCCTTTTATTATCCATACAGGATACACTTCATAAATGCCGTTATTACTTGATAGATCAACGTAGTAAACCAATTCTGCAAGGTCAAATACATATGTACTGTCGCCCAGGATGTCATTGAATTTATCTGAAACCGCGTCAAACACAGTATCAAATTCTACGACAGAATCTATCTTTTCTTCATCGGCAAATTCAAACACCTGATCTATATTCAGACTAAAAATACCATTTTCATTTACCATTGCATTTATTGGATAGTTCTCAACATCTTCATTAACGAATGTACTAACGTAAGGATAATAAATCGGAACTCCATTAAAAATCTGTCTTAGAGCAACATAATAACAGTCATCTTCCTGAGTCCATTGATCTTTATTTTCACTTGGATCTATATTACCGTCCATATCATAATGAACTTCTTCGTTTTGAAGAGTGCTATGATCAAGAGAATAGCTAACATACTCAAAATCAGAGTCAAACCCAAGTGCTTTTAGGAAATCTCCAATCTGTGAATACGCTTCCTGACGAGATTCAAATGGGAGATCCTCCTGCGTCGAAAACTTATCTGCATTATAATCGTCAAATTTCTTTTCTATCCTAAATGCAGCTGCATAATTACTGAAATTGCAATCACCACTTAAATAATAGAAATTACTACTACTCGGTCCTGATGATAAATAAAAACCATTATATGTATTAGCATAAAAAGTAACGTCATTTGCGTTTCCATATTCATCCTGCATGGTATATGGATAACTATCGTAGTCTCCTGCTTCTTGCAATAAATCTTCTTCTACCTGTGCGGTATCTATTTTTTGTAATGAAGCACTGTAACTACAAAGATTATCCAATGAATCATAGGATATCTCTCCATCGAATGTTACTTTTCCGTCTATATTCTTATACTCAGTCGGGACACTCGCTGTACTAGCCATATTATCAGATGATTGAATGGTATTTTGACTGTTATCTATATTTGATTCAGAATTATTGTTTTTAGATTTATTGTTTGCACATCCGATTAAAGTCATTGAACACAATAAAAGCATTATTACTATCTTATTCTTCATAGCAGCTCTCCTATTAGTAAATAGGGAAATGCAGTCAAACTACATTTCCCCGTATAATGATTAGTTATGGAGTATATCTTCCAGTAGCTTTTAAGCTTTTACTAATACCAGAAGCGTATTCGGCTTTCAGATAATAATACTGATTTGCCGGAGCAAAAACCTTATATTCTGTTCCCTCGTTATCATGTACACCTTTAGTCTTCTGGTTGATAGCTTTGGGGTTTGAAGTTATCTTACTATTATCAAGATTAATTGATATTACTTTAATTGTGCCAAATCCATCAAAAGTTTCATTTGTGACATAGAATCTTTTTTCCCAATTTGCACCACCTGCCTTTTCAGTACGCTTTGATTTGGGGTCCTGATTCTGTCCGTCTTTTGTTACTGTCAAAGTAAAATTTGTTGTAGCAGCGCTAACCGGAATTGCAAAGAATGTCAGCATTAACATTGCAATAATGATAATCCTACTTGTTTTTCTCATGATAACTCCCTTCTCTTCTTAATTTGCTAGGAATTTTCGGCTCATATGCTTTACCTCTGCACAAAGAATACGCTTTTGTATTAGCATATTTCTCTGCCAAATATAATACTAATTTGCCTACATATTCCTTTACGTTTTCTTTTTTCATGATGTACATCTCCTATTTAAGTTCGTTATAACGATAAATCTAACATAGCATATTAATTATATGTTTTTTGAGACACCGTCCCCAACTACATTTTCGCCGTCCCAAACAACAGCATTTTTATATGTTTAATAAACCTTTTAGTGATACACTAATGGGAAGAAACAACTGGGAGTTAATAGAGAGCAATGCCTATATTGGAATACTTTTGGGAAATACTAATAAACCTTTTAGAAAGTTCTTTTTTTTATATATTTATTGAAGATAAGATGAAGAATGCTTATCGTTTTACCCAAAAAAGATTTAAGTTAATTATGCTTTTGTATATTTTCTTAGATTCCATTAATACAAGTATTTTGAATTATTATCAAATAAGCTATAGTATTTCTTATACAATTGCATTTTTTATATTCTTATTTTTTACTATAATATTTTATAAAGAAAAATTATCTTTAAAAATATTCTTTTCAAGCATATTTCTTGCAATCTTATTTGCCTCAGATACTATAGCTACTGCACTGTTACAATTCATATTCCAACCAGAAGTGACTGACACATTAGTTGGAGGTCCCCTAAGAATTCCTATAACTTTAACATATCTATCAAGCGTTGCCACTTTTGTATTTTTGTCACATTTTATAAAATGGAAATATATATCATTATCTCCAATTGAGATATTATCATATATTGCTTTGTGCATAATCGGATTCTTTTTTGGACAATATATTGTAGCTGTAACAATAAAGTCCTTTGTCTTATTCAAAGATTCTATTTTTAGCAATGAGCTTGTACTGGTATCTTCAATATACTGTATATTGTTTTTGATATTGCTCATATATATTTATATATTAAATTATACAAAGGAACAAAACAGAATATTATTAACCGAAAAACAGCAATTACTACTTGAAGAAGCAGATTATAAAAATCTAATAGAGACAACCGAATCTTTACGAAGGCTCAAGCACGATATGCAGCATCATCTATCTGCCATTCAATTTTATGCAAACAATAGAAACTATGACGAACTGAATGAATATATTGAAAACTACATAGGTTCTTTTGATGAAATAAATAAATTCATATCTACAGGAAATTCTGCGATTGACTGCATATTATCCACATGTATTCCTAAAGCTGAGCAGAAAGGTATAAAGACATCCTATGCATTAACTGTTCCAGATACTTTTTCCCTTAATCCGATTCTAACATCTTCCTTATTAGGAAACCTATGGACTAATTCAATAACTGCTTGTGAGAATCTCATAAAAAACGATAGTTCAATAATTCCATCGATTGATTTTTATATAAAACCAATTGAAAACATGCTTTTAATTAGTATAGAAAACACCTACGATGGTATTTGTAAAAAGGATTCTGCCGGCAATTTTCTTTCGACAAAAACTGGAAAACTAAATGGAACCGGACTTAAGCGTATAAATGAAATTGTAGATCAAAACGATGGAATAATTGAAATAACTGATCATGACAATCGTTTCTGTGTACATATTATGTTCCCCTTAAAGGAAAAAACAACAAATGAAAATAGTAATCCTTGAAGATAATAGAATCGAATATGAAAGAATAAAACAATCTCTTGAAGATTGGGTAGAGAATTATGATATAGAGCTTTCGTTATTGCACTTTGAAAACGCCGAATCTTTTTTTAACGACCCCAAAAACTACAATCCAAATATAGACCTGTTTTTACTTGATATAGAAATGGGAAATATGAATGGAATAGAAGCCGCCAAAAGACTTAGGCTTCTAGATTATAAGGGAGATATTATTTTTCTCACAGCTTTCAAGGATTTTGTCTTTGAAGGGTATAATGTCCATGCATTTAATTACCTCGTAAAGCCATTAAATAATGATATCTTTTTTAGGTGTTTATCAGAGATTGAAAAGAAGCGCCATTCCAATTGTTATATCTACCGTAACAAACAGCAAATCACTGTATCTATTCCTTATCATGAAATAATATCATTTTCAGTTAACAGACATTATGTTGATATAACAACCACAAAAACTGTGTACGCACAATACAATAACCTAAATACAATTATTAATTCTTTACCGCGACAATTCGTTCAAGTGCATCGCTCATATATAATAAATCTATCTCACGTATTTAAGTTTAGCCAGAATAAAATATACTTATCAAACGGGAGTACTGTTGAAGTAGGAAGAACCTATCTTAAAAACTTCAAAACACAATACTTACAATATACTACACGTTTTAACAGAAATGAGGAATTCCAATGATGGAAGCATTAGCAACAAAGCTTACATATCTTTTTATTTCCTGGACAAATGAAGAATACTCTAACGAGGATATCGAAATCTATGATTATGGTTTTCAGTGTTTTCTCAATTCCATCACTACAGATTTGATTCTTCTATTCTGGGGAATGCTTACACATACACTTTTAGAAACCCTTTGCTGGCTTATCTCCTTTTGCATTTACAGGCACCACGCCGGAGGCGCTCATGCCAGCACAAGTATAAGATGCATAGCAATCACTTCAATTTTAGGAATATCTAACTATTTTATACTCAGAGTAGCTGCTTTTATCATTCCACTGGTAATGATCACGAATATAATATCTTTTTTCATATGTATTATATTAGCACCTGTAAAATCAACCAAAAAAGCTCTCTCATCATTAGAAAAAAAACAAGAAAAAATGATTTCAGCTACAATTATTGCAATTACTTCTCTTGCATCATGGTATTATGAGAACTCAATTACCCTTTCTATTAGCTACAGTTTATTTATAGCTAACGTTCTCATTGTTATAGCTATCATAAAAGACAAGAATAGGGCATCCAACTAACAGGATGCCCTATCATCATTATTAGGTATATATTCTTTTTATCTTAGGCAAGAATCCCTGACATAACAAATACAAGCGGTGAATTCCAGTAGATTGTGATCTCGTTAAGTGAGTAGCAGTCGATATGGTCAAGGTAGCACTTCATAGGTGCTGATCCTGCCGGTACTTCTTTGGCTCTTTCGTCCTGGAGTCCAACATTTGGTCCACCTGATACAAGGCCTGGCCATGGCTCTTCTATATCATCAACAGCTGTTGGACGAAGGTGAGGATTCTTATAAGCTTTCTCGCCGTTACCTGTTACATAGCTTACGTCCATGCTGTTGCAGCCAAGAAGATAATCAAGACCTGACTGAAGAGCTTCCTTATATGCATCCTTATGAGCTATCTTAGCATCAGCTACTGTAAGGATCATCAGGTACTTAAGAAGCTCCATGTTACTTCCCCAGATGAAATCCTTAGCTTCCATGCAAAGTCCGAAGCCGTTCTTACCTGAATTTGCAACAAGTCTGTCAGCTTCTCCTTCAAATCTCTTTTTGATATCTCTTGTAAGTTCGTCATCATCACCCTTTAAAAGGATTGAAAGTGATCCAAGACCTGCAACTTCTGCCCAGCCAAGACATGTGAATACATCGCCCTGGTAGCCCTTAGACTGTGCCTTAGAGTCAAAATCTATAAGTCTGTCTCTCTGAGATAAGATATCTTCATAATAGCTCTTTTCACCAGTAGCTTCGTATAAAGAAGCTGCTGCCCAGAATCTATTGGATATATCCTCGGCTTCATCGTACTGACCTGTATTAGAGCCTTCAGCATTAAAGAACAAAAGCTCATCAGGATTATCCTTAAGCCACTTATATGCTTTCTTGGAAGCGGTTAAAAGGCTGTCTGCATATGCTGCGTCATAGTCTTTGTAAATGCTGTATGCAAGTGCAAAGACAGCTGCTATATCAGCTGTAGCAAGTGATGATACATGGAAAAGGAAAAGCTCTCCCTTATCATCTTCAGGCATAAGGAACGGAGCATGACAAAATGTTGTTACTTTATGCCATACGCTTCCATCTTCCCTTTGCATCTTTTTAAGGAAATCCAGCTCAACCTTAACTTCTGCAAGGATGTCCGGAAGATCGCCCTTATCACACTTAACCTTTGGAATATCAAATTTAACATCAAGAAGATTCTTAAAATATCTTACGCCGTACAGAAGGTGTGCTACAGCAACAGCTCCTGCAGTTGAGTATCTACCGTAGTCTCCTGCATCGTGCCATCCACCTGTTACGTCAACAGGATCTGTATCTTCACCGTATACGGTTGCCTTAGTCATATGGCAGGGCTTGTGATAATATACGCCTGCATACTCCTTGGTAAGAGCATCCCCGCAGCGAAGGTAATAAAAGCACTTGCAGATATCCTTCATGAGCTTGTCATAGACATTATTACAGATTGAAAAATGTGTTGACGATGCGCCATTTGAAGATATACTAAAAGTTCCACTTTCTTTAAAATCGCTAAAGTCAGCAACACTTACATCTTCGCCGGATATTTCGTCTGTACCAAAATGCTGAACAGTTCCTGAATATACGCTTTTACCATCTGAGTTTAAAACCTGAAACTCTGTTCCCCCAAAATCAAGCACAGCCTTCTTGCTGCTATCAGGTGTAAAACCAACCTGATTCATGAATATACGAGCCATATTGAACCTCCTCCAAGCTAATTTTTGCCATCCTTAATATCATAACATATCGAAGGCGGTATCGAACAAAAAAGCCGCAAGTTATCTGGCATCCTGACCCATCATTTAATTACTGCCAGGCTCGGTTAAACAATATGATAAAAATCGCCACACCTTAACGGGCAGTACTCCCACGCATCATTAGGCTTACATTTCTTCAGGACATTGTATTCCCAAAAGGCCACACCCCTCAATAATTACTTTCTGTACGACACTAACAAGATACAGTCTTGCATTTTTAATATCCTCGTTTTCTTCTTTTAGTATCTTGCACTCCTGATAGAACTTATTAAATGCTGTGCTTACACTGATAAGATAGCGGGCGATAACTGAAGGCTCGTAGCGATCAGCCGCGCTGTTTACAGCCTTTTCATAACCGCTTAAAGTCTTGATAAGTTCAAAGGAAGCATCGTCTGTAAGAGTGCTAAAATCAACGCTTTCAAAACTTATATCCTGACCAGACTTGCGGAGAATACTTCCTGCCCGGGCATTGGTATACTGCACATATGGTCCTGTAGTTCCTTCAAAGCTAAGTACATCATCCCATGAAAAATCAATGTTTTTGATACGCTGATTAAACAGGTCATGGAATATCACAGCGCCTATTCCCACCTGCTTTGCTACGCCGTCTTTATCGCTTAGTCCGGGATTTTTTTCCTCAATAAGGTCTTTAGCTCGTTTGCTTGCTTCTTTTAAGATATCTTCAGCATAGATGATATTTCCTGTACGTGTTGAAAGCTTTTCTCCTTCAAGACTTACAAGGCCATAAGGTATATGGACAAGGTTTTCATACCAGTCATAGCCCATAAGTTCTATTGCTTTAAATACCTGTTTAAAGTGAAGCGTCTGCTCAAGGCCTGTTACATAGAGGCATTTATCAAAATCATATTTTTCCTTACGGTACAAAACTGCTGCAATGTCACGTGAATGATAAATTGAGCTTCCATCTTTTTTAGTGATCATACATGGAGGCATATCATAGTCAGAAAGGTCTATTACATTTGCTCCCTGACTTTCCACAAGAAGACCTTTAGCTTTTAAATCTTTAGCAAGAGCAGGTACCTTATCACGATAGAAGCTCTCTCCTGTATAAGAATCAAAGTCTATTCCAAGCATGTTGTAAACACGCTCAAACTCTATCATGCTGATATCCTTAAACCACTCCCAGATAGAAAGGGCCTCTTCGTCTCCTTCTTCCATCTTCACAAACCAGGCGCGGGCTTCGTCCATAAGCTCTGGGTGGTCCCCCGCTTCAGCATTAAACTTAACGTATATATCAAGAAGCTCTTCAATACCCTTTTCTTCTACGGCTTTTTTACTGCTCCAGTTCTTATAGGCAACAATGAGCTTACCAAACTGAGTTCCCCAGTCTCCAAGATGATTGATGCGAACTACCTTGTAGCCAAGCTTGTCGTATATCTTATAAAGTGAATTGCCTATTACTGTTGTACGAAGGTGTCCGACATGGAAATTCTTGGCAATATTAGGAGATGAATAATCAATGCAGATGGTCTTACCTGTACCCGTCTTTTCAACTCCAAGGTTGCCATCGCCTGCTTTTACCAGAACGCTTTCTACATACTTAGTCCGGTCAAAAAAGATATTGCAATATCCTCCCATAACAACAGCCTTATCTATTGCTAGCCCTTCTTTATTCTTATCGATCTCATCCTTGATCTCCTTAGCAATAGCAGCAGGATTTTTGTGAAGTACCTTGGCAAAAGAAAAACATGGTATTGCCATATCTCCCATTGAGCTATCAGGTGGTGTCTCAAAAAGATCCTTGACCAACTTACTATCCATTCCCCCAACCACTTTGGCTACAACATTACTTACAGCATCTTTCATTTTCTACAAATTCCTTTCCTTAAAAAATAAATAAAAAAGAACCGCAAGTGATCTAGTTTTCTAAATCATTTACGGTTCTGCATATATTACTTATTAACAGCAACCGCACAGTAACAAGACATACGTTCCTGTAACCATGCGACCTTTCTGCGATAGTTACAAGAACTTATGTCTTCTTACTCTGCGTCTTAAGCTGTTTAATAAAATGTTTTTCATTTAATTCCTCTGCAATCTATTATCGAAATATTGTTCTAAATATACACTGCGCAAAAGCCAGTGTCAACAAGGACTTTACCTCATCTTGGTCAAGGTAAGGATATTTTTGCCACCTTCATATCTGTAAGAAACATCATCCATTACCTTTTTGACCATAAAAATACCAAGGCCTCCGATCTCCCTTTCTTCTATGGACAGAGTTGTGTCGGGGTCTTCTTTTTTTAGAGGATCATATTCCATTCCTTCATCAACGAAGGTGAGCAAAATCTTGGAATCATCGACATTTAGAATGATATCTGCAGGCCCTGTTCCAGTATCCGGAATAGGCTTTCCATCTGCATCCTTGTCGCTGTATGCATAGTGCGCTATGTTAACATACACCTCTTCTACAGCAAGACCTATCTGCATGATCTGCTTCATTGAGCAGCCTGCTTCTTCAAGATGCGACTCAACAAAACCATTCACTTCATCAAGATTCTCAATTTTTGCTTCTAAAGACAGTTTTTGTTCCATCATTCAATACTCAGAATATCCTGGAATCCTGTAACTTCGAAGATCTCATTAACTTCTTCGCTTACATTCTTAACGACCATACTACCCTGCTTGTTCATGATCTTTTGTGAAGACAGAAGAACACGAAGTCCTGCAGATGAAATGTAATCAAGCTTTGCAAAATCAAAAACAAGCTTTGTTATTCCTTCGATCTCACCCTTAACTACATCGTCAAGTTCAGGAGCAGTAGTTGTATCAAGTCTTCCCTCAATAGCAATTGTGAGTTCTTCACCGTTTTTAGTTTTACTAATGTTCATAGCTGGTCTCCTTGTCGAATCATCAGAAATAATTTTATTCTGTAACACAGATATATTTTATCACAATAACAAATGCATTTACAGTAAAATACTAGCTCTTCTATCTGTCATGGCCAAAGTATTCAAGACACATCATCGTCATATCATCGAACTGTTCAGCATCTTTAACAAAGTCAGCAACATCAGATCTGACGTTATCAAGGATCTCTTTAGCAAAAGCTTCTTTAGAATGATTCAGTGAATCAAGCATTCTATCTGCTCCAAACATCTGGTTATTAGCATCTGTAGCTTCAGGTATACCATCTGTATATACGAAGAGCTTATCTCCTGCGCCAAGTTCAATCTTGTACTCTTTATATACAGTCTCTTCCATTCCGCCAATAACAAAGCCATGTTTGTCTTTATAAATCTCGAATTCTCCATTTGCTCTCTTGATAACAGGATACTCGTGTCCAGCATTGGCGCAGGTGAGTACTCCGGAGGATATCTCAAGGATTCCAAACCATACGGTTACAAACATATCTGTCTGGTTGTTGGAACAGATAGCTTCATTGGTCTTTTGCAGGGTTTCTGATGCAGATTTTCCAAGCATCGCACAGCTTTGCAGGATTATCTTTGATATCATCATAAAAAGCGCTGCAGGAATTCCTTTTCCGGATACATCAGCCATTACAAGACCAAGATGATCATCATCTATAAGGAAAAAGTCGTAGAAGTCGCCTCCAACTTCTCTTGCAGGTTCCATGGTGGCATATATATCAAATTCCTTTCTGTCAGGAAATGGCGGAAAAACATGGGGCAATAGTGAAAGCTGAATTTTAGTTGCCAGTGAAAGCTCTGTTGAAATACGCTCTTTTTCTGAAGTGATATTTTTTATATTATCAATATACTCATTGATCTCTTTTTCCATGAAGTCTACTGACTTGGCAAGCTCTTCAAGCTCATCCTTGGTATCTATCTGTACCAGCAGATTTCCTTCAGTAGGTTTTCCCTGGGCAAAATTTCTGACATGGTTCCTGATGATAACAAGAGGGTTTATCAGCTTTTTTTTCATGAAATACCAGTGCACAACGCAGAAAATTGCAAGAAGGATAAGGGAAACTGCCACCATGTTGGTAACATAGCTTCTGATAACAGACAGAATGTCTTCCATGTTTGTATCAACAAAAAGAAGGGCCACTGTCTGTCCACTGCTATCCTTGATGGGAAGGCAACTGGACGTAAGATATCCGTATTTTTTTGAATGCCTTGTAAGATAACTTTCCGGTCTTTGGCCAGTTGTATACGCACCCCATATCTCTTCAAAGGATGCTGCAATAGGATCTGAATCACCTATATATGTGGCCGTATCATAAACATACTTAAAGGTACCATCTTCAAAGGGGACGGCAATATAGATATATGCTACCCCTGAGTACTCTTCTATATGATGCAGATACTCTTCCATCTCATGATAGTAATCATCTTCTTCCCAGGTCTTGGTATATTGGGCGATCTTATCGTGGTCTATATCATTTGATATGATCTTGGCAATGATATAACCCCTGTCGTTATACTGCTTCTCGATTACCCTGTCGAAAAGAAGTGAACCGCTTGCTCCTAACAATACAACTAATAACAGTGTGAAGCATATTATACTTACAAGAATCTTTTTGTTAATTCCCCATGGTTTTTTCATAGTTCTACTCGTTTAATGCCCTCCGTTTATTCCGTATTTCACCGGCTCTTGCAATAATCTTATCCTTCCAGTCATCGTCCTGAGCTTCAAGCTTATATGTATCAAATCCGTATTCCCTTCCCCAGGAACAAATAACTTCTTCATCATCCACATGCAAAGATATGCGGTATCTGCTGGGGATCTTTTGTGGAAGTATGGTACTGCTGTTTTTCTGCACTTCATTAAGGTGCCTGTTGCCATTAACTATTCCGTCAAACTTAACGCCATAAAGTAAGAAAAGAGTCCTGATATATCTTTCAGATCTAAAGGACGACGTATAGACCCAGACTTCGTATCCAAGCTCCTGCAGCTCTTTGATAAGCGAAGGAGTACCAAGGCGAAGCCTTTCTATAAATATCATATTCAATGGGAAAAGAAGTTTCTGCTCTGTTTTGTGCGTGTTTGGTGAGACAAAAAGAACTTCATCAAGGTCAAAAGACACTCTCATTTTTTCTTCATTGTCATCACTTTTCTTTCTTCGCAATCTCATCTATGATCATCATCACTTTCAGGGACCAGTTTGCATTATCACTACCAATCTCTTTTTCCTCAAAATCCTTACTTCCTGTATTGGTTATGAGTACAAGACTCCTGTCAACATGAATCGTTGTATGGTACTTATCTGCAATGAGCTTGTCTATCCTGCTTCTTTCTTCCTTGGAATTATTGCCAAGTCCTGTCACTACGCCGTCAACCTTGACGTGATATCTCTTAAAGAGCTGTTTAAGGTAATCCATTGAATAATAACAATTTGATGAATAAACCCAGATATCATATCCATATTTGGAAATGTGGTTAAACAAGGCAGGAATTCCGCTTCTTAAACGCTCTTTGTACTCAAGATTAAGCGGGAAGGGAAGCCTTTTTTCCAAAGGATCCTGTCCTTCCTGTCCAAATACGATCTCATCAAGATCCAGCGTTATACGCTTGTCATGATTGGAATTTTCAAGCATCTTTTTGATGTCATCTTCGTGGGTCAGATTAACGATCCTCACAGCAATTTTGGGTCTTCTAAGACGCATGGATGCTGCCCATCTATGGTGACCGTTTACGATAATGTAGCCTTCCGGATACATCTTTTCGATTATGATAGGATCATCCTTTTCATCCTGATCACCGTAAAGATGTTTGGTACCATCTATATATTTTTTCTCATATTCGGATATTATCCTGTAACTGGGTCCGACTTTCGGATCGCAGAATTCGTCAACAGGATTGGGGTGGAGACTACTGCATTTTACCTTTTTGGTGATCAGCCTTTTTAGCATGCTTGATTTAACCGGAAAGCATACCCCTTTATATTTTAACATCTCATCGGCAATATATTTATCAAGATCCATAAATATGCCCTTCTTTCAAAAAAGCCTGATCATTTTATGCTGCATCATCAGCCGCTTTTTGCTGTAAGAAGCTCTCTGTGCGCTTTTGAACATTTTCCTGAAGTAAAATTAAGTCGTTTTTTATTTGTCTTATCTTTTACGCAGCTTCGTCCAATTTATTTACAGGTTCGATATACTGATAATCAGCCTTTTTAATAATATCCGGATAGATCTTTAGAAAATCATTTTTCATAGAGATGGGGATATATCCCTGCTCTTTATACGCTGCCGATTTTTCTTCCCAGTCCTGAGTGCCCCACTCGCGCTCGTTATCATCAGCTACAACCATGAAGGCAATGGAAGGATAGGGATTTCTTGAATCAAGGGCGTAATTCATCATGCTGGTATCACTTCCGCTATTTCCAAATGCCAGTACTGGATACCCTCCTATCTCACGCTCTATCCAAATGGTCTTGTTGGCATTAAGGTTCTTTTGGATAAACTCTCCTGTAAAAACAAGCTCATCTCCATCAGCGTATTTGTAATCCATGTTTGAAGGAGTATCTTCATTGCCTTTAACCTTGACTTCGAACTCAGTTCCTATCACGTGGTTTGGAGATACATATTCGCTTATGGGAGAATTGGCAATAATGGCTCTTGTGGTCGTACGCTCTGTGCCGCTGACAACATAGATAGTAAAGTCGTTGTCATAAAGGTACTTAACAACTTCAACCATAGGAAGGTAAAATCCGTCAATATAGCGCATATTGGTAAAGCTGTCAGTCTCCTTCTTGCCAAACTCAACAGCATAGTCATAGAGCTCTGTTACAGTCATCCCTGCATATGCCTTAGCAAAGTTTCTTGCAAGCTCTTCTCCTGCTGTATATCCTGGCCTGATCTGAGCGGCTGCAACTATAAGATCATCCGACACCCTCTCAGGATGGTCTTCAAGACAGAAACTTATAAACATCATAGTGTCGTAATAGGTGTAGTAAGTTTCGCAGGTAAGGGTTCCGTCCATATCAAATACTGCAATTCTGTCCTTAACAGGAATGAAGTTCTCTGTATCCTTGCTATTGGTAACCTTTGTTACATAATCCCTAAGGCTCTTTGCAGCAAGGCTGTCAGATGACCAATACTCAGAAAGAGGTATCTCACTGTTATTCCTGCATCCCGTTATGTAGATAAGACTCGTAACCATGATCATGACAATCAATACTGAAAAAATACTTCTGATTTTTCTGGTATTTCTACTGATCAGGTATTTACCCATAACTATACGTCTCCTTTGACCACCCTCCTGATCACCTATCAAAAGATCAGGTTTTTAAAAGTCATAAATTATTTTGGCTTCCAGCCAGGTTGAACATCTTCTATAACCAGGTTATTGTCGACTTTTACAACAACCTGATATTCGTCTTCGTATACTATTTCACCCGGATAATTCGTGTAGATCACATAATAAGGATGCTTATATCTTTCAAGGAGCCAAAGAAGTGGATTGATCATCTTCATCATCAGCTCCGTATTATCCATCTTAAAATAACAGATAACAGGTTCCTGTCTCTCACAAGGGGGAGGCCATGGAAGTTCCTCTGCAAACCAGCTATCTATCTCCCTAAAAAGGCCAACATCTTCTTCATCCATGATGCCATCAGAAACCATCTGATTGAGCATACTGAAGATTCCTTTTCCGGTCATGGTATTAGCTGCAACTTCCTTGCCTTGTATCCTGCAATATTTGAACTTTACTGCCATATATGTACCTTCACAAGGCGGATTGGCCGCCTTACGACCTAAAAAACTTTATCTCTCACCCACAAATATCGAATAATTCTGAAGAAATCTTTATGATGGGGCATACCATTATTTTACCATATTTCGTACATTTTATTATCAAATAGTGTTTGATTGCTCGCAATCGAGTAGGCTGGCCCCTACTCGATTACGCACGCGAACATTCCGCACTATCGTGCTCCATGTTCTTACGGCCGTCAAATGAAACACTATGCAAGCATAGTTTCGCTTGACGGCCTTGTGCTACAAAAAAGACCACCAAAAGTTAGATTTAGATCTGGCTTTTGGCGGTCTTTAGGACGCTTAGCGATATTTATTTATACAAGCTCAAAGGATGAAATATTATCACTTATTACCTGGCTGTCAAAACCGATAAAGACTTCAAATTTTCCTTTTTCACTATCATATTTATTATCTATAGTCCAGAATCTGAGAAGATCTTCAGTGATATCGAAGCTTACTTTAGTCTCTTCTTTTGCTTTAAGGAATACTTTCTTAAAGCCTCTAAGCTCCTTAAGTGGTCTAACCCTGCTGCCGGATACGTCTCTTATATAAAGCTGAAGAATCTGGGCAGCATCTGTATCACCAGTGTTCTTTACAGTAACTGTAGCTGTGATCTTATCGCTTAGATCTGACTTATTCAGAACTTCTTTATCAAGTTCGCACTTTGAAAGTTCAAACTGTGAATAGGTAAGTCCGTATCCAAATGCATATCTTGCTTCATTCGGGCAGTCAAGATATCTTGATGTAAAAATGCTAAGTCCTTCTAGAGGTTTTGGCCTTCCTGTTTTGAAGCAGTTGTAATAAAGAGGCTCCTGCGATGCGCTCCATGGGAAGCTCATAGGGAGCTTACCTGAAGGGGATACTTCTCCCATAAGGACGTCCATGATACCATGTCCACCTTCTGTTCCCGGTCTCCAGCAGATCATAAGTGCATCTGAAGCTTCTGGGATATCATCAAGCACAAGAGGTCTACCTGTAAAGATCAGGGTTATAAGCTTCTTACCTTTAGTCTTAATCTTATCAAAAAGTTCTTTTTGAACAGTAGGAATTCTTATGTCTGTGCGGCTTGTGGATTCGCCTGACTGAAATACATGCTCGCCAAGACATAAAACTATAGTGTCGGCAAAGTCAGCAGCTTCAAGAGCTTCTTTTACCAGCTTATCATTGTCCTCTTCCCAGGTATCTGAATGGAATCTGAACATTCCAAGATCAGTATCGTTTGGAATTATCTGACAGCCATTAGCAAATCTTACATCTGAACTGCCCTGTCCAAAAACTTCTTCTGCTGCCTTCTTGATAGTCACTGTCGTCTCAGGTTCACTTGATATAGCCCATGAACTTCTAAGATCTATATTGTCAGCATAAGGTCCGATAAAAGCTATCTTTCCTCCATTTTTCTTAAGAGGAAGGGCGCCATTTTTATTTTCTAAAAGGACAAGAGACTTACGTACTGCATCCCTTGCTATCTCCCTGTTTTCTGCTGACAGAGCTACTTTTTCAAAACTGTCTTTGGATGCTCCATGATAAGGATCTTCGAAAAGTCCAAGGTCGTTCTTAAGAGAAAGAACTCTAAATACAGCTTCATCCAAAAGCTCTTCTGAAATCTTGCCTTCTGAAATAAGAGCTTCGAGGTTACCGCTGTAAATATCCGTACACATATCTATATCAACGCCTGCTGCCATTGCCTTATCAGCTGCGTCCTTGAAATCTTCTGCAAAGCCCCAGTTGATCATCTCTGCGATCGCTGCCCAGTCAGAGATAAGTACGCCGTCAAAGTTCATCTCATCTCTGAGAATGTCTCTCATAAGCCAGTTATTGCCGGATGAAGGGATTCCATTTAATGTGTTAAAAGATGTCATGACAAGCTTTGCACCTGTAGCAATAGCTTCTTTATATGCTGGCAGATACTCTGAGCGCAGTGTATAGTCAGACAGTTCAACGTTGTTATAATCTCTTCCTGCTTCTGAAGCTCCATAAGCTGCAAAGTGCTTAACACATGCTGCGATGTGGTCAATATCTTTAACGTCTTCACCCTGATAGCCTTCTACCATGGCAGCTGTCATCTTACCGTTAAGGTATGCATCCTCACCAGTTGACTCAACAACACGTCCCCATCTTGCATCTCTTACAAGGTCTGCCATCGGAGAAAAGGTCACGTGAACGCCATCTGCTGAAGTCTCTCTGGCCTGCACTGCAGCGCCGTTTCTGGCAACATCTGTATCAAATGTTGCTCCCTGTGCAAGCGGGCAAGGAAGAACTGTCTTATGTCCATGGATAACATCAAGCATGAACAGAAGCGGGATGTGATGCGGATGATTTTCTATATACTCTTTTTGTATTTTTATTATTTTATCTGCACCGTGAAGACCAAGGGTACTTCCTGCAAGAGTCTTGAGCTTTTCAAGTGCCTTGTCATCTGCAAGACCAGTCACAGCAGCGCCTTCTTCAAATGTACTTCCCGGAAGCTGTACCAGCTGCATGATCTTCTCTTCAAGAGACATATCTTTTAATAATGCTTCTAAATCACTTTTTTTCATAATTTCCTCTTATTTTATATGCAGGCGTAAAAGTATCTTTTACACCCTACGACGGTTACGCACCTTAATAATCTAAAAAAATAAGTTTGCCGTCAAGGGGCAGACTTATCTTATTACACATTATCAACTAATTCGCAGCACTCCAAAGCTTCTGATATCCTGTGAGCTTTTTCATATATCTCGCGGCAGATATCCGTACGCCAAAATGCAAAATCCAGTAGTGCATCCTTATTCTCTGTCTTCGTGACAAGATACTCTTTATATCCGTAGCTGCTTTGAGCAAGCTGGAAAAGGTAAATGTATGGCATCTTTTCAAGTGACATTTTTATTTCCCCTTTTTCCTTCCGTAGGTGAAAAGAGAGTCGATAATACGACTCTCTTTTGAATAGTTATTGTATTTCTTTACCATTTATTTATCCTCCTGGCAGTGATCTAATTGTATATGAATTTCATTCCCCTCTTATTATAGGAATTTATTATTAACAAGCCCTTCTAACCCTGATTCTGTCTGATCCACTCCCGGATTCTGATTAGTCATTACAGCCGCTATTTCTCCTGTACGGTAATTGATCTTCAACATACTTTGTCCGTTTTCTCCCCAACCACGGGATATGACTTCATTCTCTCCGCCCATAAACAAGCCTATCCCAATCCAAGGAAATCTCTCAACCGGCTTTACCATTTCATGAGCAGTTTTGTTCTTCAGTAAAGAACTATTGCCATTAGATGCGTTAACAAATTCCTTTGCTATAATCAATAGCTCTTTAGGAGTACTCCACAATCCTGATGCCGCAAGATCAGGAACCTGAGGATACTTTTGGGGAATAGGCAGACCATTTTCATCATACCCGGTGGCCATTACATAATTCTTTTCGTAAAATGCCACATTCTCCTGTGATGCGAAAAATGTTTCCTTTAAGCCCAATGGATCAAAAAAATATTCTTTTGCAATATCTTCAAATGGCTTTTCTGTAATCTCTTCTAGAAGCAACTGGAGAACACAGTAGCCGGCATCTGAATATTCAAATTCTGTCCCCGGCGCTTTTTCCACACGCGCCGGACGATTATTATAAAATGTTATTCCTTCTAAAATATCTATCAGACTAATTGCAGGATCAGGCCTTCGAAGCCCATAAAATGCGTCTTCTCCATCAACTATGCCTGCAACATGGCACAAAACCATGCGTATAGATGCATCACTCTCGTTACCATTAACTGTACAAAGCTTCCAGTGATTTAGATAATGATTAATCGGTGCATCGATATTTATTATTTCCTTCTCATTTGCCTTCATCACGCACAATGCAGTAATGAACTTAGAAATAGAGCATGCTGGAAATAAAGTATTCTCATCCACAGGAATGCCACATTCTCTATCAGCAAATCCCTCATATACTGTCATGATCTTATAATATGAATTTAGATAAGCGCAGCTTATTCCCTGAAACCTTCCCTTTGTAGAATCATGTAGAGAAAGTCTTTCTCCTTTAAGCATATCCTTATTACTCCATCGTACAAAAACTCAAAAGATAATTGTTTTATCAAACTGCGATTGGCTTACTCGTGTGACAGCAATACAACCGTCTCCACATGAACACTCATCGGGAACATATCACACGGGCGTACATGCTCAAGCTTATAGCCTCCGTCGCAAAGTATTCTTAAGTCTCTAGCCAGTGTTGCGCTGTCACAGCTGACGTAGACGATCCTATTTGGAGCCATCTTGAGCATGGTATCAAGGCACATCTGATCACACCCTTTTCTTGGAGGATCAACAACGATAACATCGGGATGAAGTGCGTTTGAAGAGCTATCTTTCTCAGATTCCTTTTCATAAAAATCAGGGAGTACTTCCTCAGCTTTTCCTACATAAAACTTCGCATTAGAAATATTATTTCTTGCTGCATTGTCATTAGCATCATCAATTGCCTGAGGTATTATCTCTACGCCGTATACCTGCTTTGCCTTTTTGGACATGGACAGGGTGATGGTTCCTATTCCGCAGTAAAGATCCCAAACTGTTTCGTTACCTGTAAGACCAGCGTATTCAATTGCCTGGCCGTAGAGCTTTTCTGTCTGCACGGGATTAACCTGATAGAAAGACAGGGGTGATATATTAAACTCAAGACCGCATAAGGTATCTTTGATGGTATCCTGTCCCCATATAGTGTGAATCTCAGTTCCCATTATTACATTGGTCTTTTCTGTATTGATGCTTACTGATATGCTGGTCATTCCAGTTATAGATGAAAGCTTTGAGATAAGCTCATCCTGATTTTTGATGTATATATTATCAGTATTATTTTTATTCTTATAGTTAACAACAAGGCATACCATGAGCTGGCCGCTTACAAAGCCTTTTCTTATAAGGATAT
Organism: uncultured Butyrivibrio sp.; assembly: GCA_947168935.1. Taxonomy (GTDB): domain Bacteria; phylum Bacillota; class Clostridia; order Lachnospirales; family Lachnospiraceae; genus Butyrivibrio. The sequence continues at coordinate 28,836 of CAMVNV010000025.1, forward strand.
GTCTTACAAGGCCCTTACCTGTAACTTCATCATATGGCTCTATATGGTTCTTTTCCATATGAGCTATTATGATCTCAAGGATTTCCTTATTATCAGGTACGCCAATGATGCAATCCGTATTAGGGATTATGTTGTGAGAATGTCCTGCATAAAAGCCTGTTACTATCTTGCCGTTTTTATCCTTTCCAACGGGGAACTGGGCTTTGTTTCTGTATTTGAAGGGATCGTCCATACCTATGATAGGCTCCATGATAGAGTCTATTTCCTTCTCATCAAAGCCGCCAAGTCTTACTATATTATTTCTGACTTTGCTTTGTTTGAACCTCAGCTGACTTTCATAAGACATGTTCTGGATCTGGCATCCGCCGCACTGTCTTGCGATAGGACATTTAGGCTTAACCCTGTCTTTTGAAGGTGTTATGACTTCTTCAAGATGGGCATAGGCATAGTTTTTCTTAGCCTTCATTATCTTAGCCTTAACAAGGTCGCCGATTACCGCATCTTTAATAAAGAGAGTATAGCCATCAATCTTGCCTATACCCTCTCCGTCATTTCCTATATCTGTAATTTCAACTGTAAGCAGATCATCTTTCTTATATAATCTGGCTTTTTTATCGTCTTTCATAAAACCTCACTTGCTACTCCCACAGGATAAATCAAGTTAATCATCATACTTAATAATCACTTATGAAAATCCTCTTTGTTCATAGCTAATAATATATGACTTTTTGTCACTTCGTTCCAAAAGTCATGTAAATAGGCCAATTGAGAACACCTTCGGTGCCTAGCCTATTTACCTACCGATTCACTTTCTTACGCAATCCGCAGTAAATGCGGATTGCTGATTCAAAGTTGTGAAAACATATCCCCCACTGAACCACAGCTTAACTTACACCAAATCTTCATCCATGACTTTAGCCTTAGGCAGTGAGAAAACAAATTCTGTTCCTACTCCTACAGTACTGATGACATTGATATTCTCGCCGTGAGCCTTGATGATTTCTTTGACGATCGAAAGGCCAAGGCCTGTTCCCTTCTTATCTTTTCCTCTTGAAAGGTCAGACTTATAGAAGCGCTCGAATACCATCTTCTGATCTTCTTTAGGAATTCCGATTCCGGAATCCTTAACGGATACGAATATCTTATTTTTCTTCTCTGTAGTTTCAATCTTGATAACAGAATCGTTATGACTGAACTTGATGGCATTGTCCATAAGGTTATAAAGAACCTGCTGGATCTTGCCCATATCAGCAAGTACTATCATCTGTTCATCTGTAAGAACAAGTTCTATCGCGATCATCTTGGCTCTACAGGTTCCTTCAAAGGTTGCAGCAGTGTCTCTTATAACCTTGTTGATATCGAACTCACCCTTTTCAAGCATCATACCGCTTCCAATATTATTAAGGGTCAGAAGTCCATTAGTAAGCTTTGTAAGTCTGTCTGTTTCATTAAGTACTACCTGAAGGTAATGCTCATGCATATCCGGAGGGATAGTTCCATCTATCATAGCCTGCAGATATCCTCTTATGGATGTAAGAGGTGATCTGAAGTCGTGAGATACGTTAGCTATAAATTTACGCTGATCTTCTTCCGATCTAGCGATCTCACCCGCCATATATGAAACGGCTGCTCCAAGGTAGCCTATCTCATCATCCGATTCAAGGGTGAACTTATAGTCCATGTTACCTGCTGCATACTGCTCAGTAGCTGTCGTAACTTTCCTAAGAGGTATATATACCAATTCTGTAAAGAATATCAGAATAATAGCAGACAGAAGGAAGAGTATTATGAGAAGCACATAAGAGATATTTAAAAGCTCATTGGCTTCTGTCTTAATGGCACTCATTGGAGTGTGTATTACTACATAAGCTCTTACCTTATAGTTAGCTGTTATAGGAGCAAATACCGAAAGCTCTTCTTCAGGGAAGGTCCCAAAGAAATCACCTACAGTATAGTAAGTACTGCCTGTAACAGTTGGATCAAAGCCATCAACAACGACTTCCGCATTTTCATCAAGGACTCTGCTTGAATCAATTACAAGTCTTCCTGATGGGTTGATGATCCATATGGTAGACTGCATGTATCTGGACAAGTCGATAAGCTGTGACTGAACTGTGGAGATTGTTGTATCACTGTTATAAAGGTCAGTCGCATAGGTATTAGCGATCTGAATAGCCTCAGAATAAAGACTCTCAGCCCTGGCCCTTCTGCAATGCTCCATGGTCATGTTTGAAATAACAGTTCCAACAGCTATGAACCCGAACACAGCAAACAGCACATATGCAATTAGGAATTTCAGATATATAGTACGCTTCATTGTACACTCTCGAATTTATAACCAATTCCCCAGATAGTAGCTATCTTCCACTTTTCATGGTCTTTGATCTTCTCACGAAGACGCTTAATGTGTACGTCAACAGTACGTGTATCACCGATGTATTCATATCCCCATATCTGATCCAGGAGCTGCTCACGGGTGAATACGTGGTTTGGTGATGCTGCAAGGAAGTATAAGAGCTCAAGCTCTTTTGGCGGCATCTCTACGCGCTGTCCCTTGTATGTTACAGAATAGTTAGTCATGTTGATCTCAAGATCAGGGTAACTAACTACCTTGTCATCTGTTTCTTCTTTTTCTGCAGGAGCCATTCTGGTTCTTCTAAGAACTGCCTTAACTCTCGCAACGAGTTCCTTGGAATCAAAAGGCTTTTCCATATAGTCATCTGCGCCCATTTCAAGACCAAGAACCTTATCGAACACTTCGCCCTTTGCAGATAACATGATGATAGGAGTCTGTGACTTTGCTCTTATCTCTCTGCAAACAGCATAACCATCTATGCCCGGAAGCATGAGATCCAGAAGTATCAGATCAGGCTGAAAGCTTTTGAACATTTCGAGAGCTGTCTCTCCATCCCCCGCAATCTGAGTATCATAACACTCCTTAACAAGATAGAGTGATATGAGCTCAGCAATATTGCTGTCGTCATCCACGATCAATATTTTCTGTTTATTAACCATTTCATTCTCCCTTGTAAGTCTGAAAAAAGACCTACCTTCTCTTTTGTAATAATATTAAATTATGTGCAAGATCATGCCTTATTTAAAGGTTACTATAGTTACGCCGCTGTCGCCTTCTCCATATTCCCCAAGCTTGAAACTCTTAACATATGGAATCTGACGAAGCCTTTGCTGAACTGCCTGTCTTAATATACCTGCGCCCTTGCCGTGTACGACTCTGACACTTGGAAGATGAGACATATAAGCCTGGTCAAGATACTGCTCCATCTCATGGATAGCATCATCCGAATTAAGACCGATAAGGTTGACTTCATGACGAATATCACGGCCCTTGGACAGATCCAGTTTCTTACCCTGCGATCTGTTATTTTCAAATGTGGATGCATCCATCTTGAACTTCTTATTGATCTTCTTTTCTTCTTCATCTGCAACAAGTACTATATCGCGGATGTTGGTCTTGGTACGGATAATACCGCACTGAACAAACATATTTCCAGACTTATCAGGCATTGATGATACTGTTCCCTTAAGTCCCATTGATACGATCTTAACTGAATCACCAAGGCGGATCTGGCTTTCTTTAAGGATCTTGTGACCACTATCCTTGTCATTTCCACCTATTGAAAGCTTCTGATTCTTGTCTGAGATATGCTTATTAAGCTTGGACCTTTCTCTGTCGAGTTCCTGAATACCGGCATCCTTACCTGCCTTACGGAAGTTTCTGATGGTTTCATCAGCAACCTTCTTGGCATCAGCAAGAATATCCCTGGCTTCTTCATTAGCTCGTCTAAGTATCTCATCACGTGTGGTATCGAGCTTATCAGCTTTTTTCTCATAAGATTTTTTGAGTTCAGAAAGCTCTAGTCTGTATCTTTCTGCGAGTGTACGTTCCTTCTCAGCAAGAACTCGGTTCTTCTCAAGGTCAGAAAGAAGATCTTCAAAGCGCTTGTCATCGCTTCCGATCTGAGCCTTGGCTGCTTCTATGATCCTGTCCGGAAGACCAAGCTTAGATGAAATCGCAAAAGCATTGGACTTACCAGGAACTCCGATAAGAAGTCTGTATGTAGGACGAAGTGTTGAAACGTCAAACTCGCAGCTTGCATTCTTAACTCCTTCTGTAGAAAGAGCATATACCTTAAGCTCCGCGTAGTGAGTTGTAGCCATTGTAGTTATGCCGCGCTGATGAAGGTCATTAAGGATAGATATTGCAAGAGCTGCACCTTCTGTAGGATCAGTTCCTGCACCAAGCTCATCGAAAAGACAAAGTGAGTTTTCATTAGCCTCGTTGAGGATCTTAACTTCATTGGTCATGTGTGATGAGAAGGTTGAAAGTGACTGCTCAATTGACTGCTCATCACCAATATCAGCATATACTTCTTCAAATATTGAAAGCTCTGACCTGTCGCCTGCAGGTATAGCAAGTCCTGACTGGCCCATAAGTGTCAAAAGGCCTACTGTCTTAAGTGTAACTGTCTTACCACCAGTATTTGGACCAGTGATAATAAGCATGTTAAATTCACCGCCGCAGTACACGTCTATAGGAACAACCTTGTTCTTATCAATAAGAGGGTGACGGCCTTTTCTGATATTAAAGCTGTGATCCTCTTTCATGATAGGTGTTGTTGCATTCATAGAAAGTGCAAGAGAAGCTTTAGCAAAAATAAAGTCAAGCTCTGTCATAAGCTTTGCATTATCTGAAAGGGCCTGAACATATTCACCTGTCTGGGCAGAGAGGTCTGCTAAGATCTTCTCTATCTCTTTTTTCTCTTCAAGCATAAACTCGCGAAGCTTATTGTTGAGCTCTACGATAGCCTGAGGCTCTATGAAAAGAGTTGATCCCGAAGATGACTGATCATGCACAATACCGGATACCTGTGACTTAAATTCAGAACGAACTGGCAGACAATATCTGTCATCACGCATTGTAATAACGTTGTCCTGAAGATAGCTGTGCATGGATCCATTAACCATGGAATTAAGCTTATCGTGAATCCTGTCGCCGGTAAGAGCTATGCTGCGTCTTACGTGAGCAAGAGCGGGGCTTGCATCTGATGCGATCTCGTCTTCTGAGATGATGCATCTTCTGATCTCCTTGGCTATTGGCGAAAGTGGCTCAAGGCCGTCAAACATGTCAGTAAGTGAATCTGCAGGTGTCTCTTCCTTATCACGTCTTCCATAGTTTTTAATTCTTGCAACATTCTCAAGCATTGATGCGATCTTAAGAAGTGCCGCTGCATCTAATGCAGCACCTATCTTAAGTGCTCTTACATAACCTGATACATCTGTATTGGAACCAAAAGAAGTAGAACCCTTCTGAAAAATTCTTGCTATAGCGTCAGCTGTATGTGTCTGTGCCTTACTGATCTCTCCCATATCTGTCATTGGAAGAAGCTCTGAACAAACCTTTCTTCCCGGATCAGAATTGGCCTGTGATACAAGCATTTCTATAATCTTGTCGTACTCAAGTACTTTTAAAACTTTCTCATTCATAAACTAATACTGCCTTTAAATCTCAATAAAATACGTTAAATCACCTACCCTCTATAATATC